>DASSQU010000132.1:0-13629 GCA_035702325.1 Steroidobacteraceae bacterium | reverse complement strand
CACTTCGCGCTGGTTGACGATCGAGCGCTGGTTGGTGTGCAGGTACTCGATCGGGTCCTCGATGGTGATGACGTGGTCCGAGGCGCTCTCGTTGCGGTGATTGATCATCGCGGCGAGCGTAGTCGACTTGCCCGAGCCGGTGGCGCCCACCATGAGGATCAGGCCGCGCTTGAGCAGCGTCAGCTCGCTCACCGTCGCCGGCAGTCCCCGCGTATCGAGCCGCGGCATGTCGGCGCTGATGTAGCGCATCACCATCACCGGGTTGCCGCGCTGCATGAATACGTTGACGCGGAAGCGCCCCAGGCCGGCCTCGGAGACCGCGAAGTCGAGCTCCAACTCGCGCTGGAAGTGCTCGCGCTGCTCGGCGCTCATGATCGCAAACGCGGTCTGGCGCACCGTCTCGGGTGTGAGCACCTGCTTGTTGACCGGCAGGATCTGTCCCTCGATCTTGATCTTGATGGGCGCATTGGAGGTGAAGAACAGGTCCGAAGCCTTCTTCTCCACCATCAGCTTGAACAGCGGCTTGGTGTTGAGCGTCGGGTGGCTGCCGCCGCTCACCGTGGCGAGCGTCTCGGCGCCGCCGAGCACCGCCTGGACCCCGTTGGTCTCCGGAGCCTCCTTGGCTTCCTTCACCGCCTTCATCAGAGCGTGCGCCCCTGCTCTTCCTCGACGATGTGCAGCGCAGCGCCTTCCTCGATGTTCTTGGCCTCACGCTTGCCCTCGAGCTTGATGCGCAGCCGCAGCTCGTTCTTCGAGTCGGCGTTGCGCAGCGCGTCCTCGTAGGAGATGAAGCCGGTCTCGTACAGCTCGAACAGCGTCTGGTCGAAGGTCTTCATGCCGAGACGCGTCGAGCGCGACATGACCTCCTTGATCTTGGCGACCTCGCCCTTGAAGATCAGGTCCTGGATCAGCGGCGAGTTGAGCATGATCTCCATCGCAGCGATGCGCCCGGTGCCGGCGTCGCGCGGGATCAGGCGCTGCGACACCAGCGCGCGGATGTTGAGCGACAGGTCCATCAGCAGCTGGTCGCGGCGCTCGTCGGGGAAGAAGTTGATGATGCGGTCGAGCGCCTGGTTGGCGCTGTTGGCGTGCAGCGTCGCCAGCACCAGGTGGCCGGTCTCGGAGAACTGGATGCCGTACTCCATGGTGTCGCGGTCGCGGATCTCGCCGATCAGGATCACGTCCGGCGCCTGGCGGAGCGTGTTCTTGAGCGCCGCGTGCCACGACTCGGTGTCGACGCCCACCTCGCGGTGCGTGACCACGCAGCCCTTGTGCGTGTGAACGTATTCGACCGGGTCCTCGATGGTGACGATGTGGCCGCGGGTCTTCTCGTTGCGGTAGCCCACCATGGTCGCGAGCGTGGTCGACTTGCCCGAGCCCGTGCCGCCCACCACGATCACCAGCCCGCGCTTGGAGAGCACCACTTCCTTGAGGATCGGCGGCAGGTCGAGCTCCTCGAAGCTGGGGATCTTGGCGTTGATCAGGCGGATGACGCAGCCGATGTTGGCCTGCTGCACGAAGGCGCTCACCCGGAAGCGCCCGATGCCGGGCGGCGCGATCGCGAAGTTGCACTCCTTGGTGGCGTCGAACTCCTTGGTCTGGCGATCATTCATGATGGCGCGCACCAGGGTCGCGGACTGCTCGGGGGTGAGCGCACGCTCGCTCTGCGGCCGGATCTCGCCGTCGATCTTAATCGCCGGCGGAAAGCCCGCGGTTATGAACAGGTCGGAGGCTTTCTTCTCCGTCACCCGCCGCAGCAGGTCCTGCATCAGCTTGATGGCCTGGTCGCGATCCATGGTGCGGTGCCCTCTTTAGAGTGCGTCCTTGTTCTGCGCCTTGTAGCGCGCTTCTTCCTTGCTGACGACGCCCTTGGCCACCAGGTCGGTGAGGCACTGATCGAGCGTCTGCATGCCCTGCGCGCCGCCGGTCTGAATGGAGGAGTACATCTGCGCGATCTTGCCCTCGCGGATCAGGTTACGGATTGCAGGCGTGCCGATCATGATTTCGTGAGCCGCGATGCGTCCGCCGCTGTTCTTCTTCAGCAGCGTCTGCGAGATCACCGCGCGCAGCGACTCCGACAGCATCGAGCGCACCATCTCCTTTTCCTCGCCGGGGAAGACGTCGACGATGCGGTCGATGGTCTTGGCGGCGGAGCTGGTGTGGAGCGTCGCAAACACCAGGTGGCCGGTCTCGGCGGCGGTGAGCGCCAGGCGGATGGTCTCCAGGTCGCGCATTTCCCCGACCAGGATCACGTCCGGGTCCTCGCGCAGCGCCGAACGCAGCGCCTCGCTGAAGCCGAGCGTGTCACGGTGCACCTCGCGCTGGTTCACCAGGCAGCGCTTGGACTCGTGCACGAACTCGATCGGGTCCTCGACGGTGATGATGTGGTCGGGGCGGTTGTCATTGCAGTGATTGACCATGCCGGCGAGGGTGGTCGACTTGCCCGATCCGGTGGGTCCGGTCACCAGCACCAGCCCGCGCGGCAGCATGCACAGGTCGCGGAAGATCTTCGGAGCCGCCAGGTCGTCGAGCGACAGGATCACCGAGGGGATGTTGCGGAACACCGCGCCCGCGCCCCGGTTCTGGTTGAAGGCGTTGACGCGGAAGCGCGCCAGCTTGGGAATCTCGAAGGAGAAGTCGGTCTCGAAGAACTCCTCGTAGGCCTTGCGCTGCTTGTCGTTCATGATGTCGTACACCATGGAGTGCACTTCCTTGTGCGACAGCGGCGGCATGTTGATGCGCTTCATGTCCCCGTCGACGCGGATCATCGGCGGCACGCCCGAGGAGAGGTGCAGATCCGAGGCATTGTTCTTCACGGCGAATGCCAGGAGTTGCGCGATATCGACGGCCATGAATGCTCCCGTGGGCGCGGCGCGGAATGCGGGAAGAAGCGATGTGCAAGCGGCACCCCGAGCGCTTCGGCAGTATAGCGGAGGGGTCACACGTCCAATATGTTAATGGGTCCGCAGAATTTGCCCGAGCGCGCCCGCGAGGTGCTCGGGCGCATGGCACAGGCCGCGGCCGCGGCCGGCCGGAGTGCGCAGTCGGTCACACTCCTGGCCGTCAGCAAGGCCCAGCCGGCGGCGGCGGTGCGGGCCGCGGCAGACTGCGGGCTGCGGCATTTCGGCGAGAGCTACCTCGACGAGGCGCTGGAGAAGATTGCCGCGCTGCATGATCGCGCGCTCACCTGGCACTTCATCGGGCGGCTGCAGGGCAACAAGACGCGCGGGGTGGCGGCGAGCTTCGCCTGGGTGCACGCCCTCGACCGCATGAAGATCGCCTCGCGGCTCTCAGCGCAGCGCCCGGAGCAGGCCCCGCCGCTCAATGTGTGCCTCGAGGTGAATCTCGCCGGGGAGGCGAGCAAGGGCGGGGTGCGGCCGGCGGAGCTGCCGGCGCTCGCCGCCGCAGTCGCCGCGCTGCCGCGCCTGAAGCTGCGCGGCCTGATGTGCATTCCTCCCGAGGAGACCGAGCCCGCGCGCCAGCGCCGCTGGTTCCGTGCGCTGCGCGAGCTGTACGACTCGCTCAACGCCGCCGGTGCGGGGCTCGATACCCTCTCCATGGGCATGAGCGGGGACTTCGAGGCGGCCATCCTCGAGGGCGCGACCATCGTACGCGTCGGCACGGCACTCTTCGGCCCCCGGCCGAAGTAGCCGATAGGTTGGCCTGCGAAAAGCGCCGCAGGCGCGTCTCTCGCCCTGCCGGTACGCCATCTGTGCGCCGGCAAAAGCCACGTCTTTTGCCGGCGGGCGTGAGTGTGCCGATAGGTTGGCCTGCGAAAAGCGCCGCAGGCGCTTTTCGCCAATCCACTCAGTACAATCGACCGCCATGTCGGAACACCACCTTGGCATCCTCGGCGGCGGCCACATGGGCCGCGCGCTCGCCGGCGGACTGTTGCGCTCGGGGACGCGCCCGGAGCGGCTGCGCGTCGGGGACACCGACGA
The DNA here is from genome assembly GCA_035702325.1 of Steroidobacteraceae bacterium. Taxonomy (GTDB): domain Bacteria; phylum Pseudomonadota; class Gammaproteobacteria; order Steroidobacterales; family Steroidobacteraceae; genus 13-2-20CM-66-19. The sequence continues at coordinate 9,688 of DASSQU010000132.1, read as the reverse complement.
GGCGGCCCGCGCGCGGCTCGCCCTCGAGCTCGGTGTCGCCGCCAGCGCCGATAACTCCAGCGTGGTCGACGGGGCGTCGGTGGTGGTGCTGGCGGTGAAGCCGCAGCAGGTCGCGGCGCTGCTCGCGCCGCTCGCGCCGCTGTTGCGCGCGCAGCGCCCCCTGGTGCTGTCGATCGCCGCCGGGGTGCGTCTCGCCTCGCTCGAGGCTTGGTGCGGCGCGGGCGTGCCGGTGGTGCGCGCCATGCCGAACCGAGCCGCGCTGGTGGGCGCCGGGGTCACCGCGCTGTATGCGCCGCCCGCAGTCGGCGCGGCTCAGCGCGCTGCCGCCGAGCGGGTGGCGGGCTCGCTGGGCGAGATCGTGTGGCTCGCCGCCGAAAGCGAGCTCGACGTGGTGACGGCGCTCTCCGGCAGCGGGCCGGCATATTTCTTCCTGCTCGCCGAGCTCATGGCGCAGGCGGCCGAGACGCTCGGGCTCGCCCCCGCGGTGGCGCGCCGGCTGGCCGGCACCACGCTCTACGGCGCGGGGCAGCTGGCGCACGCGGGCGGCGCCGACCTGGCGCGGTTGCGGGCCGAGATCACCTCCAGGGGCGGCACGACCGAGGCTGCACTGCGGGTCTTCGAGGAGGCGGACCTCAAGGGCACGGTCGGGCGCGCCGTGGCGGCCGCCGCCGGCCGCAGCCGCGAGCTGGCCGCGCCGGCGGGCAGCGCATGAGCGCGCTCGTCTACATCGCCGACACGCTGCTGTCGCTCGCGCTGTTCGTGGTGCTGGCGCGGCTGCTGCTGCAGCTGACGCGCGCCGACTTCCGCAACCCCCTCTGCCAGGCGATCGTGCGCCTCACCAACCCGCTGATCGTGCCGCTGCGCCGCGTGCTGCCGCCGATCGGCAAGGTGGACAGCGCCTCGGTGGTCGCGGTGCTGCTGGTCGCGGCCCTGCAGGTCGCCTGCCTGTCGGCTCTGCACGGCGGCGGCTGGCCCGAGCCGATCACGTGGGTCAACGCGCTGCTGCTCGAGATCGCGCACACGCTGCTGTGGACCTACTTCTACGCGATCGTGTTCTACGCGCTCCTCAGCCTCATCGCCCCGGGCGGCTATTCGCCGCTGCAGGCCGTCCTCACGTCGGTGTGCGAGCCGGTGTTGCGCCCGTTCCGGCGGCTGATTCCCGCGGTGGCGGGGCTCGACCTGTCGCCGCTGTGGGCGATCATTGCCATCCAGGCGATCCTGATCCTGCTGCGCTGAAGCGCCGCGCGCACTGGCGGAACACATGCTTAGCGCCGACTTCGCACCGTAAGTCGCAACATCGGCGCGCCGCGCTGCGGCGCTGCGGCGCGCGGGCGCGGCGGTGCTGCGAGTTGCCGGCCGGGCTGCGAGTTGCGGGAAACGCTAGGAATCAAGGCATTTCCGCAACAGTGCCGCCGAAGAAACTTCTTGCCAAAGCGGCCGCATGTGCTATTTTCCGCGCCGATTCTCTTCGCGCGGCGGGCACGGCGCGCAATTCAACCAATCAATTCCTCGAGGAGTGACACAAAATGGCGAAAAAGGGTGGCGCACCGACGAAGTCGGAAGTTCTGACACACATCTCCAAAGACACCGGGCTGTCGCGCAAGCAGGTCGGCAGCGTGTTCGATTCGCTGGGCGGGGTCATCAAGAAGAGTCTGCGCGGCAACGGCTTGTTCACCATGCCCGGCCTGCTGAAGATGAAGGTCGTCAAGAAGCCCGCCACCAAGGCTCGCGAGGGCATCAACCCCTTCACCGGCGAGAAGATGATGTTCAAGGCCAAGCCGGCGAGCAAGAAAGTGCGCGTGATGGCGCTGAAGAGCCTCAAGGCGATGGTGAACTCCTAAGGCGCCGCGACACAGCTTTCCCGCACGGGGAAACCCAGGGCCCGGACGGCAGCGCGAGCTCCGTCCGGGCCTTTTTGCTGCTGCGCGGTGCGGTCCGCGAGCCGCCTAGCCGCTCGGGGACGTGGTCCCGGCCTGGCCCTGCGCCACCGGCACGATCGTGAGCTCGACGCGGCGGTTCGCCTGCCGACCCTCGGGGGTGACGTTGGAGGCGATCGGGTGGTTCTCGCCGTCGCCGACCACCATCAACCGCTTGACGTTCACACCGCGGCTCACGAGGTAGGCCGCCACCGAGTGTGCACGGCGCTCCGACAGCGCCTGGTTGTACTGCGCGCTGCCGGTCGAGTCGGTATGACCGGCCACCTCGACCATGGTCTGGTCGTACTGCACCAGCGTCCCGGCCACCTTGTCGAGCACCGGGTAGAAGCTCGCGTTCAGGTCCGAGCTGTTGGTGGCAAAGGTGACATTGCCGGGCATGCCGAGCGTGATGTTGTCGCCCTGGCGAACCACGTCGACGCCGGTGCCCGCCATGCTCTGGCGCAACTGCGCGGCCTGGCGGTCCTGGTAGTTGCCGATGGCCCCGCCGGCGATACCGCCGAGCGCCGCGCCGATGAGGGCGTTCTGGAACTTGTCGCCCCGCGTCAGCAGGCCGACGACCGCCCCCACGCCGGCGCCGATCCCGGCACCGGTGCGCGTCTTCTGGTACTCCGGGCTGGTGGCCGCCTGCTGCATGGTTGCGCAGGCGGCGAGCAGGGCGGGCGCCAGCAGCGCGGTGTAGAGATAAGCTCTTCGCATGGGTGTACTCCTCCTGCTGTGGGACGGGCCCGTTTTACGGGTTCACCCGCGCCGGGGCCATCCGCGACAACCCTTACGCCGACAGGAACTCGAGCACGGCCTGGCGGAGGTCGTGGAGGCGCCCGTGAAAAAAATGCCCCGCGCCCGCGAGCAGCCGCACTGCGGGGGGTGGCACGCCGGGGGCCGCCGTGAGCGCGCGGGCCCAGTCGAGTACCGCCCGCGGCGGCACGACGTCGTCGGCATCACCCTGCACGATGAGCCACGGGCACTGCGCTGCCGGGACCGCGACCTCGACCACGGTGATCCCCGGCGCCACCAGCACCACGCGCGCGGCCCGCACCTCGGCGGCGATGCCGGCGGCGACCGCCGCTCCGAAGGAGAAACCCCCGAGCCACAGCGCCGCACCCGGGAAGCGGCGCCGGCCGAAGTCGATCACCGCGCGTGCGTCCGCGGCTTCGCCGCGGCCCTGATCGTAGCGGCCGGCGCTGGCGCCGACGCCACGGAAGTTGAAGCGGATCGTGGCCGCCCCGAGCTGCCCGCAGGCGCGCGCTACGGTGTACACGACCTTGTTGTCGAGCGTTCCGCCGTGCAGCGAATGCGGATGGCAGACCACGGCGAACGCGCCGACGCCCCGCGGCTCGCAGAGAGCTTCCGCGGCTGGCGTCTCGATGAGCGCCTCGAGCCCGCCCGCGGGGCCCGGAATACTGCCGCGCTCGGCGCGCGGCGGCTTCAGCATCAGAGGCTCGCCCGGCACCGGCGCGCTCACGAAGCCGCGCCCGGAGGGGCGGCGAGCCGCACCAGCAGGCGGTTGAGGCGCTGCACGTAGTCGGGGGGATTGGCGGGCGTCGCGCCCTCGGCGAGCAGCGCCTGCTCGTAGAGCAGCTGCGCGAGCTCGGCGAACTCGCCCGCCTCGCGCAGGCCGTCGAGATATTTCACCAGCGGATGCGCGACGTTCACCTCGAGCAGCGGACGGCTCTCGGGGGCCTGCTGGCCGGCGGCGAGCAGGATCCGGCGCACGCGCTCCTTGAGGTCGTGCTCGCCGAGCACCAGGCAGGCCGGGGACTCGCGCAGGCGCTCGCTCACGCGCACCTCGGTCACCCGCTCGCCGAGGGCGTCCTTGATGCGCTTCAGCAGGCCCTTGCTCTCCCTGAGCTCGGCGTCGCGGCGCGCCCGGTCGGCGTCGCTCGCGAGCCCGCCGAGCTCGAGATCGCCACGCTCGGCGTCCTTGAAGCGCTTGCCCTCGTAGGTGTCGAGCTGCCCCATGATCCACTCGTCGATGCGCTCGGCGAGCAACAGCACCTCGAGGCCGCGTTCCTTGAGGCGCTCGATCGCGGGACTGGCACGCGCCGCGTCCACCGTCTCGCCGATCACGTAGTAGATGCGCTCCTGGCCGCTCTTCATGCGGCCGAGGTAATCCGCGAGGCTCGTGCCGGGCGTGTTGTCGGAGCTCGCGGTGCTCGCGAAGCGCAGCAGCGGCAGCAGCAGCGCCTGGTTGCCCGGGTCCTGGGCGATACCCTCCTTGAGCACCGCGCCGAACTCCTTCCAGAAGGTCGCGTATTTCTCCGGCTCGTCTTTGGCGAGCCGCGCCAGCAGCTCGAGCACGCGGCGGGCGAGGCCGGCGCGGATCGCATCGACCTCCGGGTCCTGCTGCAGCAGCTCGCGCGACACGTTGAGCGGCAGGTCGCTGGAATCCACCACCCCCTTCACGAAGCGCAGATACAGCGGCAGGAACTGCTCGGCGTCGTCCATGATGAAGACGCGCCGCACATACAGCTTCAGGCCCCGCGCACCCTCGCGCTGCCACAGGTCGAAGGGGGCGTGCGCCGGCAGGTAGAGCAGACTCGTGTACTCGCGCTTGCCCTCGACCCGGTTGTGGCTCCAGGCGAGCGGATCGGTGTAGTCGTGCGCGAGATACTGGTAGAACTGGCGGTATTCCTCGTCCTTGATCTGCGTGCGAGGCAGCGTCCACAGCGCCTTGGCCTGGTTCACGACCTCGTAGTCGAGCGAGGCCTCGCCTTCGCCCTTGCGCATGCGCACCGGGAAGCCGATATGGTCCGAGTAGCGGCGGATGAGGCCCCGCAGGCGCAGGCCGTCGGCGAACTCGCGTGCATCCTCCTTGAGGTGCAGTGTCACCGCCGTGCCGCGCTCGGCCAGCGTCACGGTCTCGACGGTGAACTCCCCGTCGGCGCGCGATTCCCAGCGCACCCCCGCCTCGGGCGGCGCGCCGGCCTTGCGCGAGCGCACCTCGACGCGCTCGGCGACGATGAAGGCGGAGTAGAAGCCGACGCCGAACTGGCCGATGAGCGTTGATGCCTGCTGCGCATCCCCTGGCAGCGTACGGAAGAACTCCGCGGTTCCCGAGCGGGCGATGGTGCCGAGGTTCGTCACCGCCTCCTCGCGCGTCATGCCGATGCCGTTGTCGGAGATCGTCACGGTGCCGGCCTTGGGGTCGGCATCGACGCGGATGCCGAGCTCGGGCTCGCTGCCGAGCAGCGCGCTGTCGGCGATGGCGGCGAAGCGCAGCCGGTCGCAGGCGTCGGAGCCGTTGGAGATCAGCTCGCGCAGGAAGATCTCGCGGTGACTGTAGAGCGAGTGGATCATGAGCTTGAGGAGCTCACGGACCTCGGCCTGGAAGCCGTGGGTCTGCCGCCCGCCGTCTGCTTTCGGGTTCTGGGTCGCTTGCATGGGCTTCAGTCCCGCCGCCGCTCCCGCGGGCGGCCGTCAGCAAGCGATCTGGGGAATCAGCGCGTAATTTTCAAGCGCAGCGTGCGGGCGGCAGCCGGCACGGCGGCGCCAGGCCCCTCAGGTGAGCAGCTGCCGGTAGGCGCCCCAGAAGGCCGCCATGCCCCCGAGGAGCGCCGCATTCAGCCGCAGATCCGGCAGCAGCAGCCATACACCGAGGGAAGCAGCGGCGGCGAGGTACGGCATGGAACCGGCGAAGAATTCGGCGCCGGCCGCGGTCGCCACGTGGCGACAGACTCCCGCGACATCGTCGAGCTCGTCCCAGAGGTGCGCCAGCGTTTCCATCGCAGCCCGACTCTACGAGGCCGCGCCGCCGCGTGGCGTGCGCGTTCTCACAATCGTGCATCGGCTTGCAGGCGGAGGGGGGCGTGCGTAGGCTTGACTGCGATCCATGTCGTGCCGACATGACAGAACGCGGCCATGCAGCGCATCGTCGTCCTGAACCCCAAGGGCGGCTCCGGTAAGACCACCATCGCGATCAACCTGGCGAGCTACCTCGCCTGGCACGGGCATCGGCCGGTGCTCATGGACTTCGATCCCCAGGGCTCGTCGCTGCGCTGGGTGCGCAAGCGCCAGCCCGCGCAGGCGCCGATCCAGGTGATCGCGGCCTTCGAGAAGGACTCGCGCACGACGCGCGCCTTCCAGCTGCGCGTGCCCGATACCGCGAGCCACGTCATCGTCGACACGCCAGCGGCGCTTGCGGCGCGCGAGCTCCCCGAGGTAACCCGCGACGCCGACAAGATCCTGGTGCCGGTGCTGCCCTCGGACATCGACATCCACGCCTGTTCGCGCTGCATCCGCGACCTGCTGCTGGTCGGCAAGATCCGCCGCGAGGACGACCGTATCGGCGTCATCGCGAACCGCGTGCGGCGCAACACCCTCACCTACCACGCACTGATCCGCTTCCTGCACACCCTCGGGATACCGATCGTCGCCACCATCCGCGACTCGCAGAATTACGTGCGCGCCGCCGAGCTCGGTATCGGCGTGCACGAGATGAAGAGTTACGTCGCGCAGGACGACGTCGCGCAGTGGGTGCCGCTGGTCGCCTGGCTGAACAGGAAGCCGGGGGGCGTGCCCGCCCCGCACGAGGCGCCGAGCGGCGCCACGGCGCAGGCGGCGAGCGGCGCGCCGACTGCGGGCGGGGAAGGTGACCTAGGCGCGATCGGCGACCCGCACACGCCCGCCGGCCCGTCCGCCCCGCCGCCCGCTCCGGCGGCAGCGCCGGAAGCCTCGCAGGACGCCGCCAGCTCGCTCGACGCGCCGGTGCGCAGCGTCGCGGGCGCGGGGTGAAAGGCCCCACGTCCGGGCGTGCCGGCGAAGAGCCGGTGCCCGTAGCGCGGTGCGGACCGTCGGGGAGTTACTTCTTGCCGACTGGCTTCGGCTGGGCGGCGGGAGCCTTGCCGTTGCCGTCGCTCTGCCACGAGTCGCGTACCTGGTCCGCCCAGCTCTTGTAGTTCGACCAGGTGTAGAGGTTGCGGGTGATCGCCGCCTGCCGGGCCCGCGCCCGCTGCATGCGGTCGAGCCAGGTGGCGTACGCGTCGGCGCCTACGGGAGGATTGCCGACGGGCGCCGGCTCGTGACCCGCCGGTGCCTCGTCTCGGCCTCTGTTCGATGAGCTCATGGCAAGGCTCCTGAAAGCACTGTGAGGCAGCGTACGGCGATCACGCGCGCATCCGCAGGAACTGGTTCACAGCGCCCCGCGCCGCGCGCGTGGCTATGACGCAGCTCTCGCACGGCAGGCGAACTGCGTGCACAAGCACGAAGCGTTATGTAACGGGGCGCGGAAGATCGCCTGATTTCACGCCACCAGCCGGTACACCGGCCGGTAGGCGCTGCCGGGCAGGCGCATGCGTTTCTGCGCGACGAAGGCGGCGAGCAGCTCATCGAGCAGGCGCATGATTCCGCGGTCGCCGGCGAGCTCGTAGGGGCCGAAGCGCTCGATCGCCTGGATACCGAGCTCCTTCACGTTGCCGGTCACGACACCCGAGAAGGCACGGCGCAGATTGGCGGCCAGCTGATGCGCCGGCTGGTCGCGCCCGAGCTCGAGCTTGCGCATCGACTCGTGCGTGACCTCGAAGGGCCGCTGGAACTCGGGCTGCACCGAGAGCAGCCAGTTGAAGTTGTAGGAATCGCTGTGACGGCGGCGGAACTCACGCACCACCTGCATGCCCTGCACCATGCGGCGCGCCGCCTCCGGAGGGTCGTCGATGATGACCTCGAGGCGCCGCACCGCCTCCTCGCCGAGCGTGCCGCCGATGAAGCGCCGGACGTGCTCGAAGTAGGCCGCACTGCCCGTGGGCCCCGTGAGCACGATCGGGAAAGGCTGCTCGCGGTTGGCCGGGTCGAGCATGATCCCCGCGAGGTACAGGATCTCCTCCGCGGTGCCGGCGCCGCCCGGGAAGACCACGATGCCGTGGGCGAGGCGCACGAAGGCCTCGAGGCGCTTTTCGATGTCCGGCATGATCGCGAGCTGGGTCACGATCGGGTTCGGCGGCTCGGCGGCGATGATCCCGGGCTCGGTAATGCCGATATAGCGGCCGTGCTCGATGCGCTGCTTGGCGTGGCCGATGGTCGCGCCTTTCATCGGGCCCTTCATGGCGCCCGGGCCGCAGCCGGTGCACACGTCGAGCCCCCGCAGCCCGAGCTCGTAGCCGACGTTCTTGGTGTACTGGTACTCGTCGGAGGCGATCGAGTGGCCGCCCCAGCACACCACCAGGTTCGGCCTGCCCTTGTAGTCGAGCAGCCGCGCGTTGCGCAGCACGTGGAACACCGCGTTGGTGATCGAGGCGGGGTCGGCGAGGTCGAAACGGCCGCTATCGATGATCTCGTTGGAAGTGAACACCACGTCGCGCAGCACCGCGAACAGGTGCTCCTTGATGCCGCGGATCATCTGTCCGTCGACGAACGCCGCCGCCGGCGCGTTCTGCATCTCGAGCTTCACGCCCCAGGCATGGCGCAGGATGCGGATCTCGAAGTCGCGGTAGCGGTCGAAGATCTCCTTGGCGTTGTCGGTGGGCGCGCCGCTGTTGAGCACCGCCAGCGCGCAGCGCCGGAACAGCGGATAGAGCCCGCCCTGGCCCGTATCGAGCAGCTTGTCGATCTCGGTCTGGGAAAGGTTTTCGAGACTGCCGCGCGGACCGACGCGCGCGTCGACGAACTCTGACAGGTCGCTGGCCACTGCGCGCTAAGGATAGATGTCGATCGGCGCGTCGTCCGGAGTGAGCATCCAGATCTCCACCATGTCGGCATTCGAGACGGCGATGCAGCCGTCGGTCCAGTCGTGGCTCTCGTAGTAGTCGGTGTCGTGCTTCATCAGGTTCGGCAGGCCGTGGATCATGATCGACCCGCCGGCGTCCCAGTGCCGCGCGTGCGCCCGCTTGAGGTCGGCCGGGCTCGGGTAGGACACCTTGATGGACAGGAAGTAGTCGCTGCGCGGGTTGCGCTCCGCGAGGCGGTAGCTGCCCTCGGGTGTGCGAAAGTCCCCCGAGCGCTGCTTCCGTCCCGCCGGGGAGAGACCGAGCTCGATGTGGTAGGAGCGCACGATCTGCGTGCCGTGCATCAGGTACAGCCGCCGCTCGGACTTCCTCACCACCACGTGGTCGACGCTCGGGAGCCCGCTGCTCGCGAGCGCCGCCGGCCCGCCCGCCTCGGGCTTGCTGAGCGCGGCGTCGGCGTGCACGGCGCCGGCCGCACCGGCCAGCACCAGAAACGTCGCTAAGGTCCTGAAAGTCATGATCTTCGCTGTCGTCACGGCGAGCTGCAAATTATTATAGGCGAGCCGCGCGGCACCGAGCATGTGCGCCCGTCACAGCCCGCCCCGGGCCGCGGAATCGGGCCTCAACCGCCGCCGCTCACCGCCTCGACGCGCGGCAGAACGATCTGGGTGCCGGCCCGCAGGTCGGCAAAATCGAGGTCCGGGTTGTACTGCTGCAGCAGCCACAGCGGCGTCTGCGCGGCGCGCTGCGTCACGGTCCACAACGAGTCTCCCGGGCGCGCGACATAGATCTCGGAGCCGACGATGCGGTGCGCGGCGAAATAGGCCGCCTGCAGCGCCCGGTGATACCCGTGGCGGCGCTGCTCGAAGTCCTCGCGCGACACCTTGCTGAAGTCGAGCCGGATGCGGTGGCCGACGAGCACCGGCTTGCGGAAGCTCATGTGATTCAGCGCGCGCAGGTGCGCGGCGCTCACGCCGAGCCAGTCGGCGTAATGACCGAGCGTCTCCTCGGCCGCCACCTCGATGGTGCCGTCGCGCGCGACGCTGTAGTCGACCGGGTCGGCGCTCTGCTGAGTCTCCGCAGCGGGCCCGAGCG
>DASSQU010000131.1:0-3309 GCA_035702325.1 Steroidobacteraceae bacterium | reverse complement strand
GGTCTCGGACGGCTCGCCACTCTTCGTCTTCGTGCGCGATCCGCAGCATGCCGGCCCGCCGCTCGCGGTCAAGCGTCTCGCCAGCCACTTTCCGCAGACCGTGGCGCTCACCCCGGCGGATTCCATGATTCCCGGCCGCGCCTTTTCCGCCGGGCAGAACGTGCAGGTGGTCGCCCGCATCGCCCGCACCGGCAATCCCGTGGCCGCAAGCGGCGACCCGTTCGGCGAGGTCGCTACCCAGGTGGGCCACGCAGGAGCCGTGAGCCTGGTGATCGACCGCGTCACGCCCTAGGGCGCCTCATTCATCTGCGTTGGCTGGTGCTCAGGGCGCCAAAGCCGCGCCTTTGGCGCCCGGCACCGGAGCTGAGGGCCGAAAAATCGCCGCAGGCGATTTTTCCAATGGATTAGAACATCCGTACGCTCAGTGGCTTGCACCGGCGCTCGCGCCGGCGTAGGCGCGTGCCCGCGCGCGGCGTGTTTTCCCGATGCGCCGCGAGGGGTATGCTGGAGCACGGTCGACGCATCACGCTTGCGGTGCGCGGCCCCAGGCCCGGCCGGCACCGGCTGAAGCTGCGGGGTGGTGTACCCGGGCCCCGCGCCAACGGAAGGAGAGCAGTGATGACTCACGGAACAGTGCACGAAGGGCGCATCTCCCACCGCGGCTTCGCATCGATGAATGCGGAGCGGCAGAGGCAGATCGCGAGCTTGGGCGGCAAGGCGGTGCCGGACGAGAAGCGCAGTTTCTCGCAGAACCGGCGCCTCGCCGCCGAGGCCGGCCGCAAGGGCGGGCAGAGCGTGCCCGGCGCCAAGCGCAGCTTCTCGCAGAATCGCGCGCTCGCCGCCGTCGCCGGCCGCAAGGGTGGGCAGAGCGTGCCCGACGAGAAGCGCAGCTTCTCGCAGCACCCCGAGCTCGCCGCCGAAGCCGGCCGCAAGGGCGGGCAGGCGAGCCACGGCGGCGGACGTCCCAGCTGAGCCTCGAGGCGCCGGGTGCGCCGCGCCGCCCGACGACGGCGGCCGCGGCGCGCCCGCGCGCTCCGGCGCGCCATTGACCGCAGGCGCAACTCGTACTAGTTTCACACGCGTAAAAGCTAGGGGAGCCCCGGCAGGGGGCTGAGAGGCCAACGGCGCTCGAGGTGAGCGCGCGTGGCGACCCTCGAACCTGATCCAGGTAATGCTGGCGTAGGAAAGTTATCTCACGCGATCCTCAGCTGGCCCGCCGCGCGGGCCGCACGCCGATCGGCTCTTTCCCGCGTACAGCATTCCCCGGATCTTCTGCGGCCCCCGGGGCCGCCGGGAGCCTCAGATGAATGCACAGACCTGGCACGTCGTGGCCGAATCGCTGCCGGCCTCACGCAAGGTGTATCGGGCGGGGCGCCTGCACGCCGGAATCCGCGTCCCGCTGCGCGAAATCGCGCTGCACCCCTCGAGCGGCGAGCCGCCGCTCACCGTCTACGACACCTCCGGTCCCTACACCGACCCCGAGGCGCGCATCGACATCCGCGCGGGGCTCGCGCGCCTGCGCGCCCCGTGGATCGCGGCCCGCGGCGAAACGGAAGCCTACCCGGGGCGGCACGTCCAGCCGCAGGACAACGGGCTCGCCCCGGGCGCACACGCAGCGGAGGAGTTCCCGGTGCGCCGCGCACCGCTGCGTGCCGCGGCGGGCGGCGCCGCCACGCAACTCGCCTACGCGCGCGCCGGCATCGTCACTGCGGAGATGGAATACGTCGCCATCCGCGAGAATCTCGGGCGCGAGGAGCGCGCCGCGAGCGCGGCGCGCGACGGCAACGCCTGGGGAGCGCAGCTTCCCGAGCACGTGACGCCCGAGTTCGTGCGCGCCGAGATTGCCGCCGGGCGCGCCATCCTGCCGGCGAACGTGAATCACCCGGAGTCCGAGCCGATGATCATCGGCCGCAACTTCCTGGTGAAGATCAACGCCAACATCGGCAATTCCGCGGTCACTTCCTCCACCGCCGAGGAGGTCGACAAGCTGGTGTGGGCGATCCGCTGGGGAGCGGACACGGTCATGGACCTGTCGACCGGGCGCAACATCCACACCATCCGCGAGTGGATCCTGCGCAATTCCCCGGTGCCGATCGGCACCGTGCCGATCTATCAGGCGCTGGAGAAGGTGGGCGGGGTAGCCGAGGAGCTCAGCTGGGAGATCTTCCGCGACACCCTCATCGAGCAGGCCGAGCAGGGCGTCGACTACTTCACCATCCACGCCGGCGTGCGGCTCGCCTACGTGCCGCTCACCGTGAGCCGCGTCACCGGCATCGTGTCGCGCGGCGGCTCGATCATGGCGAAGTGGTGCCTGGCGCACCACCGCGAGAGCTTCCTCTACGAGCGCTTCGCCGAGATCTGCGACATCTGCCGCGCCTACGACGTGAGCTTCTCGCTCGGGGACGGTCTGCGTCCCGGGTGCATCGCCGATGCCAACGATGCGGCGCAGTTCGCCGAGCTCGAGACGCTCGGCGAGCTCACCCGCATCGCCTGGGCACGGGACTGCCAGGTGATGATCGAGGGCCCGGGGCACGTGCCGATGCACAAGATCAAGGAGAACATGGACAAGCAGCTGGCCCACTGCGGCGAGGCGCCGTTCTACACGCTCGGGCCGCTCACCACCGACATCGCGCCGGGCTACGATCACATCACCTCGGCGATCGGCGCCGCCATGATCGGCTGGTTCGGCACGGCGATGCTGTGCTACGTGACGCCCAAGGAGCACCTCGGGCTCCCGGACCGCAACGACGTGAAGACCGGGGTGATCACCTACAAGATCGCCGCGCATGCCGCCGACCTCGCCAAGGGGCACCCGGGGGCGCGCGCGCGCGACGACGCGCTGTCGCGGGCGCGCTTCGATTTCCGCTGGCAGGACCAGTTCAATCTGTCGCTCGACCCGGACACGGCCTGCGCGTTCCACGACGCGACGCTGCCCAAGGAGGGCCACAAGGTGGCGCACTTCTGCTCGATGTGCGGCCCGAAGTTCTGCTCCATGCGCATCTCGCACGAAGTGCAGCGTGCCGCCCGCGACGCCGGGCTCAGCGAGATGGCCGGGAAATTCCGCGCCGCGGGCGGGGAGCTGTACGTGCCGGCGGCGAAGGACGGTTAGCGCGATGCGCGTCGCCGTCATCGGCGCCGGCGTGGCGGGGCTCGCCTGCGCGGTGGAGCTCGCCGAGCGCGGCGCGGCGGTCGAGGTGCTCGAGCGCGCTGCCGCGGCCGGGATCGGCGGCTGCTCGTGGTTTGCCGGCGGGATGCTGGCGCCGTGGTGCGAGCTGGAGACCTGCGGGCCGCTGATCGCGCAACTGGGGA
>DASSQU010000130.1:0-3168 GCA_035702325.1 Steroidobacteraceae bacterium | reverse complement strand
CGCGTCGATCAGCTGGCCCCACTTGAGCAGCAGCCGCGAGGCGAGCGGCAGGTTGCTTCCGACGTCCTCGTAGATCGAGCTGAAGCGCGGCACCACGTAGCCCATGAGGAAGAGCGTGACCAGCAGTCCCGCGACCAGCAGCACCGCGGGATAGATGCAGGCATTGACGAGCGTCTTGCGCAAGCCATCGGCCTGCTGCTGGTAGGCGATGTAACGGGTGAGCGCTTCGCGCAGCGCGCCGGTCTTCTCGCTCGCCCGCACCGAGGCGACGTACAGGTCGGGAAAGGTCCCGGGGTGCTCGGCCACCGCCGCGGCGAGGGTCTGTCCCTCGAAGAGCCGCGCGAGGATCCGGTCGAGAATGCGCTTGGTGCCGCCGCTCGATTCCTTCTGGGCGAGCGCCTCGAGCGCCTCGACCAGCGAGAGACCCGCATCGAGGAGCGAGACCAGCTGCTGGCTGAAGACCGCGACCTGCAGCTGCGGCTTCTGGAGGAGCGCCCGCAACCGCCGCATCGGCTCGAGCGAGATGACCCGCAGCTCCCGCAGGGCGATCTGGCGGCGCGCATCCGCCTCGTCCACCGCATCGACTACGCACGAGATGACGCTGGAAGACAGATCGAGCGCCTTGACGCGAAACTCCACGGCCGCCTACCAGTTGGTGAGGTCCGCGTCCTCGCCGCTGCCGCCCGGTTGTCCGTCGCGGCCGTAGGAGAGGAGGTCGAAATCGTTCTGGTGAGTGCCGGGCGCCACGTACACGTACGGATGCCCCCAGGGATCGAGCGGCACGTCCTTCTTGAGATAGGGGCCGCCCCAGTTGGTGATCCCCTGCGGCGGAACGTTGAGTGCCGCGAGTCCCTCCTCGGTCGTCGGCAGCCGCCCGACGTCCAGGCGGAACTGCTCGAGGGCCTTGTCGAGCGCATCGATCTGGGCGCGTGCCGCCTTGACGCGCGACTTGCCCACCTGGGCGAAGTAGCGCGGCGCGACGAAGCCCGCCAGCAGCCCGATGATGACCATCACCACGAGCAGCTCGAGCAGCGTGAAGCCGCGCGCGCGGGCCGAGCGGCGGACTCTCAGGTCACCGTCCGATGTGTAACTTGCGATCATGATGGGCCCCTCGCGCCTCCAGGCGCATCAGCGGGTGCTCTCGTTTGTCCCCATGGTCCTTTAAAGGGCTCTGCCTGGGACAGTGGGCCGGCGCTCTACGGGGCTGAGGGAAAGCACGTAATCGCCGGTAGGAATTTACCCCAGTCAGCCGGTCTGCTGCCGTGCGAGCAGCTTGCGATAGACCTGCAGCACCGCCGGGACATAGCGGCGTGTCTCGGAAAAGGGCGGAATGCTCCGCCCGTAGCGCTCGACCGCATCCTCCCCGGCGTTGTACGCGGCGAGCGTGAGCTCGAGGTTGTTACCATAACGGACCAGCAGGTCGCGCAGGTAGCGCGCCCCGGCCATCACGTTCTGCTCGGGGTCGTAGGCGTTCGCGACCCCGTAACGGCGCGCCGTGGAGGGCTTGAGCTGCATGAGCCCGATGGCGCCGCGCTTGGAGACCGCGCGCGGATTGAACGCCGACTCGACCGCGATCACCGCCCGCACGAGCTCGGGTTTCACGGCGGCCGACTGGGCCGCGCGCTGGATCATGGGCTCGTACTGCGTCGACTTGGTTAGCCACGCGCCGCCGCTCGAGTCCGCCGCCGGCGGCCGTGGCTCGGCGAGCAGCAGGCGGTAGCGGGCATCGGTCGGCACGTTGCTGAAGTGCGTGACGCCGTCGCCGTCCACGAAACTGTAAATATCCGCGTGTACGGTGCCTGTTGCGCCGGCCGTAACGAGCAGCGAGGCGGTCAGTTGCAGCAGCCACCGGGTGTGCATGGCAGCCCTTCTACACCCGGCCTGCCGGTCATAATAGGTGGGGGAAGTAGGTAGCCGACCGAAAAAGTGTGCACTCGTTCCGCTCCGGACGGTGGACCTCCGGGAACTTTCGGGGCATGATTCGCGGCACTTGGTTATTGATTCTCAATACAAGAAAAATGCGGGTCCGGGGAATCGTTCGACGACCCAAGAATGCACCGGCGTCCCAAGCCGGCCTTGAGGGGAATTTCAGGGTTTCGCGAGCCCGCGCGCGCCTCACTGCGCCCGGACGCAGGGTCGGCGCGCGTGCAGTCCTCGCGAGGCCCCGATAGGGAGTTTGCCTGATGTCGACGCCCACGCGGATTGTCCTCGTCGAGGATCACGCGATTTTACGTGATGGGCTGCGCGCGCTCATCGAGCTCGAGCCCGACATGCAGGTCGTGGGCGAGGCGGCGAGCGGCGCCGAGGGTGTGCGGGTGGCGCAGAACACCCACCCCGATCTCATCATCACCGATCTCGCCATGCAGGGCGGCTCGGGCCTCGGCTCGATCTACACGCTGCGCACCGCCTGCCCGAACGTGCGCGTCATGGTGCTCACCGCCTACTGCACGGACGAGTATATCCGCGCCGCGCTCGGCGCCGGCGCCGACGGCTACGTGCTGAAGGATGCGAGCCGGGCGGAGCTCCTGGCGGCCGTGCGCGCGGTGCTCTCCGGACAGAAGTACTTCTCCGAGCCGGTCTCCGAGCGGCTGGTCTCCGGCTACCTCGGCCGCAACGGCCAGGCCGACCCCTGCCCGCGCATCACCGAGCGCGAGCGGGAGGTGCTCACGCTGATCGCCCTCGGCGAGTCGAACAAGCGCGTCGCGCTGGCGCTGCGGCTCAGCATCAAGACGGTGGAGAAGCACCGCGCCAACCTGATGCGCAAGCTCGAGTTGCACAACACCGCGGCGGTGACGCTGTTCGCCGTGCGCAACGGGCTGCTGCCGGCGAGCGCCTCCGATCCGCCCCCGGACGGACGGCGCGCCCTGCCCTGATTGAGAGCCCGGCCGCCCCTCAGGCGGCATCCGTTTTGCTGAGCTCCGCGGGTGCGAGGTGCCACTCGACCCGCGCGCGCGTCCCCGTCTCCGCCTCGCCGCTCATGAGGCTCAGCTCCCCGCCGGTCATTTCGGCGCGCTCGCGCAGGTTGCGGATCCCGCGTCCCGAGCCGAGGGTGCTCGCCGCGGGAGCGCCACCGAGCCCCACCCCGTCGTCCGTGACTTCGAGCACCAGATGGTCCTGTGAGCGCCCCAGCCGGACGACGACCTCCCGTGCCCGGGCGTGCTTGGCGAC
>DASSQU010000129.1:0-3682 GCA_035702325.1 Steroidobacteraceae bacterium | reverse complement strand
CGGCTCGCGCACCGTGAGCCATACGCCGATGCCGGCCAGGATGCCCGGGATACCGAGCGCGTAGAACACCGCACGCCAGCCGTAGTGATCGGCGATGGCGCCGGCGACGTTGTAGCCGACCCAGGCGCCGATCGGCGCGCCGAGCGCGAACACGGTGAGCGCCATGGCGCGCCGTTCGGCCGGAAAGTAGTCCGAGAGCAGCGAGTTGGCGCCCGGCGTGCCGCCGGCTTCACCGACCGTCACGCCGACGCGAGCCAGGAAGAACTCCAGCGAGGTGCGCGCCAGGCCGCAGACTGCGGTCATCGCCGACCACAACACCAGGCACACCGCTACGATCCTGCGGCGGTTGCCGCGGTCGATCAGCCACGAAAGCGGAAAGCCCAGCACCACGTAGAACAGACCGAACGCCGCGCCGGTGAGCCACGCCACCCCGGAATCCGTGAGATGCAGCTCGAGCCGGATGGGGTCGAGCACCGTCGACACCACGTAGCGATCGGCGATCGAGAGCGTGTAAACGAGACACATCACGGCGAGCACGTACCAGCGCTCCGCGAGGGAGGCCGTCTGTACGGGCGCGGCCCGCAGACCGCTCCCCGCGGCGACGCTCGATCCGAGCTCGCTCATGTGATCGCGCCTGGCATCGGTTCCGGCAGGTTACGCTTGCCGGCTGGCGCTGTCTTGCAGAATGAGATCGGCCGCCTTTTCCGCGACCATGAAGGTCGCCGCGTTGGTGTTGCCGGAGGTGATGTTGGGGAAGATCGAGGCATCCGCAACGCGCAGCGCCGCGACTCCGTGCACGCGCAGCTGGGCATCGACCACGGCGCTGCGTCGATCCGCGCCCGCGCATCCGTGCGCACCGCCTCTCCCGGCTCGCGCTCGGCCTCCGTCACCGCCGCCAGCGGCGGGGCAGCCGCGATCCGCCGCAGCAGGCGCGCACCCTCGTAGACGTCCTCGATGTCGGCGGCGGTCGCCAGCGAGTTCGGCGCGATCGCGGGCGCGGCGAGCGGATCGCTGCTGCGGATGTGGATCGTGCCGCGGCTCGTCGGACGGCAGGTGTTGAAGGACATCAGGAACCCGGGGTAGGGATCGGGGTTGAGGAGGCGCCGGCGGGCGCCGGCGGTGGTGGTGCTGTAGCTCGCCGGGTTGAAATAGATGTGCATGTTGGGACGCGTCAGGTCGGGGCGGCTGCGCAGGAACGCCCCCGCCTGGTTGACGCTCATTGCGAACGGGCCGCGCCGCCCGCCGAGCGCATAGCGCAGCGCCGCGCGCAGCTTGCCGGTAAACGGCGCCAGCTCGTCGTTGAGTGTCGCCACGCGCGAGCGGTAGAAGTAGGACACCGCGAGGTGATCCTGGAGACCGCGCCCCACTGCGGGGGCGTCCGCCACCAGGGGAATGCCGCAGGACCGCAGCAGCGCCGGATCGCCCACCCCCGAGAGCTCGAGGAGCTGCGGGGAATTGATCGCGCCGGCGGAGACGATCACTTCGCAGCGCGCCCGCGCCGTGCGGCGCTCGCCGGACTCGAGGTATTCGACCCCTGCGGCGCGCGTGCCCTCGAAGAGGATGCGCGTCACACGCGCGCGGATCCGCACCGCGAGGTTGGGTCGATGCAGTGCCGGCCGCAGATAGGCGCTCGCGGCCGACACCCGCAGGCCGTTGCGGATGGTGACTTCCCACAGGCCCGCGCCCTCCGGCTGTGCGCCGTTGAAGTCCGCGGTGCGCGCCAACCCCAGGCTGTCGCAGGCCTGGAGAAAAGTCGCGCACAGCGGGTGCACCTGCGCGGACACGTCGCTGACGCTCACCGGACCGCCGGTACCGTGGTACGCCGGGTCGCCGGCGGGATGGTCCTCGAGCTTGCGGAAGTAGGGAAGCACCTCGCGCCACGACCAGCCGGGATTGCCCGCCGCCGCCCAGTCGTCGAAGTCGGCCGGCTGCCCGCGCACGAACACCATGGCGTTGATCGAGCTCGAGCCGCCGAGCACCTTGCCGCGCGGCCAGAACTGGCGGCGGCCGCCGAGCGCCGCATCGGGCTCGGCCTCGTACATCCAGTTGTAACGCGGGTGGTTGAAGGTGCGGCCGTAGCCGATCGGCACGCGGATCAGGGGGGAGCGGTCGCGGCCGCCGGCTTCGAGCAGCAGCACCCGATAGGCGCCGCGCGCGCTCAGGCGATTCGCCAGCACACAGCCGGCGGTACCGGCGCCGACTACGATGTAGTCATACCCGGTCATCTGTGATAAGGATCGCACGATGAAGCTCACGGACATCAGGACTTTCGTCGCCGGCAACCCGCCGCCGCACAACGGCGGACGCTACTTCGTGTTCGTGAAGCTCACCACCGACGGCAACGTGCACGGGGTGGGCGAGGCCTACTGCGTGCCGTTTCACCCCCAGGTGGTGACCCGCATGCTCGAGGACGTGTTCGGGCGGTACCTCGCGGGCGAGGATCCGCACAACATCGAGAGCATCTGGCGGCGCGTCTACTCCGCGGGCTTCAGCCAGCATCCCGACCTCACGCTGCTGGCGGTGCTGTCGGCGCTCGAGATGGCCTGCTGGGACATCATCGGCAAGGAAGCGGGTCAGCCGGTCTACAATCTGCTGGGCGGGCGGGTGCACGAGCGGCTGCGCTCCTACACATATATCTACGCGCGCCCGGGCGACCGCACCGACGTCTACCAGGACCCGGAGCTCTCGGCCGAGCGCGCGGCCGAGTACCTCGCCCAGGGCTTCACGGCCATCAAGTTCGATCCGGCGGGTCCTTACAGCGCCTTCGACGGTCGGCAGCTCTCGCTGCCGGCGCTCGAGCTGTGCGAGCGCTTCGTGCGGGTGCTGCGCGAGGCGGTCGGTACGCGGGCGGACCTCCTGTTCGGCACGCACGGCCAGATGACCGCGGCCGGAGCGCTGCGGCTTGCGCGGCGCCTCGAGCCCTACGACCCGCTGTGGTTCGAGGAGCCGGTACCGCCCGATGCGCCCGAGGAGATGGCGCGGGTCGCGCGCGGCACCAGCATTCCGATCGCGACCGGCGAGCGTCTCGCGACCAAGTACGACTTCGCGCGGCTGCTGCGCGCGGGCGGCGCCGCCATCCTGCAGCCGAACCTCGGCCGGGTGGGCGGCATTCTCGAGGCCAAGAAGATCGCCGCGCTCGCCGAGGTGCAGCACGTGCAGATCGCCCCGCACCTGTACTGCGGCCCGGTGGTGGGCGCCGCCAACATCCAGCTCGCCACCTGCAGTCCGAACTTCCTCATCCTGGAGGGCATCGAGCGCTGGCAGGGTTTCCACGCCGACATCCTGGTGAAGCCGATCCGCTGGGAGGCAGGCTACGTGATTCCCCCGACCGAGCCCGGGCTGGGAGTCGAGCTCAACGAGCAGGTGATCGCTGCGCACCCCTATCGCGGCACGATGCTGCACCTCGAGATGGCGGGGCAGCCGCAGAGCTGACGGCATCGAGCGCGCGGCCTAGAGGCCGAGCTCCACGCGCATCCGCTCCTCGTACCAGGCGTGGAACAGCCCGACCATGTACTCGTTCGCCCCGATGGGACCGGGCTCGTAAGCGGGACTCGATGCGCCGCGCTGCGTCTCCGCGACGAAAGCCGCGTCCTGGTTGTTGGTTGCAGTCCACACGCTGGTGAGCTCGCCGAGGTCGTAGTCGCGTCCTTCCTCCGCATCGGCGTGCACCAGCCAGGTGCTG
>DASSQU010000128.1:0-3351 GCA_035702325.1 Steroidobacteraceae bacterium | reverse complement strand
TGCCACGCTGCACCGCACGAATTCCGGACGGCCAGGGTGCGTGGCCGAACACCTGGCCCACCTCCTCCTCGAGCCGCCTGAAGTGCTCGAACAGATCGGTGTCAATGCCGCTCAACAGCCTCTCGAACATGGCGAACACCTCCTGTGGGTTGGGTAGATGACGGCAAGGTAGGTTCTCCGGCCGGGGATTCAAGGGCCGTCGGACACCCCGGCGCAAGAAATGCCACCGGGCCCCGGTCTACTGGGCTGACCGGATAGCTTCCGGTCTCAGTCACCACTTTACGAGGAATGCCCCATGCAAATCAGAAACTCCCCCGGCATGGCCGTTGCCGCTGCCGCCGCCGTCCTGTTCGGCACCGGACTCGTCGGCACCGCCTTCGCCGGCTCCGAAGCGAAGATCCAGTGCGCCGGCGTCAACGCCTGTAAGGGCCAATCGGCGTGCAAGGGCGCCAACAACGCCTGTAAGGGCCAGAACTCCTGCAAAGGCAAGGGTTTCCTCGAGATGACGGAAAAGGAGTGTGCGGACGCGCAGGAAAGAGCGCGTGCTATCCTGCAGCCGGGCGAAGGCCGGTAAGGGTCACCGCGTGTCGCGCGCCGGCACGCGGCCGGCGCGCGGCTTTCCGCTCGAGGAGAGGCCGATGAAACGGATGCTCGGGTCCCTGGCGCTGCTGCTCGCGCTCGTGGCCGCCCCGGCCTTCGGCGCCGAGGTACCCTACGATGCCGCCGCCTTCCAGAAACTGCTGGCCGGCGGTCGGCCCGTCGCGGTGGATTTCTACGCGAGCTGGTGCCCCACCTGTCGCGCCCAGGCGCCGCTGCTCAAGTCGCTCGCCGCCGAGCCGCAGTTCGCCAGCCTCACGCTGTTGGTTGCCGACTTCGACATCGAGAAGGCGCTCTGCAAGTCGCTCAACGTGACCGAGCAGAGCACGCTGATCGTGTTCCGCAACGGCAAAGAGGTCGCCCGGTCGACGGGCGATACCAGCAGGGCCGGACTCACGCGACTGCTGCTCGCTGCACTCCGCTGAAATCAGCCGCGGCGTGACGTTCGGCACCGGCAGCTATGCATTGAGCGCGCTCGCCGGCGTGCTCACTACGCTCTCGCCGTGCGTCCTGCCGCTCATCCCGATTCTCGTGAGCGCCGCGGTGGCTACCCACCGCCTCGGGCCGCTGGCGCTCGCTGCCGGCGTCGCGAGCTCCTTTACGGCGCTCGGGGTGCTGCTGGCGGCATTCGGCGCTGCGCTCGGACTCGATGCCGATACCTTCAGGACGGCGGGGGCGATCCTGTTCATCGCCATCGGCGTGCTGCTGGTCTCGGGCCGGCTGCAGGCCGAGTTCGCCCGGGCAACGAGCCGCCTCTCCGGCGCCGGCGCCACGCTGCTCGCGCGCTGCACACTCGACGGGATCGCCGGGCAGTTCGCCCTGGGGCTCCTGCTCGGTGTGGTGTGGACTCCGTGCGTCGGTCCCACGCTCGGTGCCGCGGTGACGCTCGCCAGCCGCGGTGAGGATCTCCTTCAGATCACCTTTCTCATGGCGGTGTTCGGGGTGAGCGCGAGCGTGCCGCTGCTCGCGATCGGCCTGGCGTCGCGCGCGGCGCTCGCCCGCAGCCGCAGTTCCCTGCGCTTCGTCGGCCGGTGGGGCAAGCCGGTGCTCGGCGTGGCGCTGCTCGCCCTCGGGGCGCTCGCCCTCACGCACGCCGACCGCGCCCTCGAGGCGTGGCTCCTCGATCACTCGCCCGCGTGGCTCACCGCGCTCACGACGCGCTTCTGAGGTCCTCTGCGGCGATAGTTAAGCGAGTGCTTAAGTATCCCGTCTGCAGCCCATCCGCGCGCTGTCCACACGCTGCTCAGAACTTGTACAGGCCCTGCAGCGCAAACTCCGTCTGGCTGTCGTCGAAGGCCGACGGGGTCGATGTTCCGGGGATCAGCGACTTGACGAAGGTCGCGTGGTCGGACCTGTCGAGGCGCCCCTCGATGCGCAGCTCGAAGCTCTTGACCGGCGAGTAGCCGAAGGTGACCGTGCCCTCCTTGAGCTTCTGCGGGGTGCCGGTGTTGAAGCCGTCCTTGTCGTCGAGGTACTCACCACGCACCGTGACGCGCCACTGACTGTTCAGGGCGTAGTTCACGTACGCGGCAATGCCGCTCCAGTCGAGATCGGGACCCGCGGCCTGCTGCTGTTTACCCCAGTCGTAGTTCAGCGCGACGCTGAGCGCATCGCTGAGGTTATACGAGCCGACGAAGTCGACGAAGGAACGCGCGGCGTCGAAACCCGGCACTTTGCCGAAGTAACCCTGCAGCTCGAGTGACAGTTGTTTCGTCGGCGCCAGCGTGGCGCCGAGCTCGGCGGTCTTCGAGCCATAGGAGGTCGAAGTGGTGTTCCAGCCGTTGTTCACACCGGCAATGAGCGTGAGCTCGCCGTTTGCCACCCAGGTCGCGCGCACGCCGGTGTGCGTCAGCGGCTCGGCGAAGAACAGCAACGAGCGCGAGAAGTTGCCGTTCGGCGTCGGGTTGCTGTATTCCTCGCCGGCGAGCGTGGTGAACTTGCCGCCGATCACGGTGAGGGGTCCGGTTGCATATTGGACGTACGCCTGGCGCGCATCGAAGCTGTTGTCGTGGCCGTCCTCGGCGGCGTGCAGGATGCGCGCGTCCTCCCCGGCGATCACGTCGACCAGCGCGCCGAAGCCCTCCTTCGGCTGATAGGCGACGGTGAGACCGGCCTGGTCGAGCTGGAACGTGTCGTGATCGACGTCGAACTCGTGGAAGGAGTTGTAGCCCGAGGAGTGGTAGTAGGACGCTGCCACGTAGCCGGTGACGGTGATGCCCGAAGAGGCGAGCACGGCAGCGAGCGACGGGGCTGCCGGCGCGGCGGGCGCGGCGGTCTCGGCGGCGAGGAGGCAGGCGGGCGCGCATATGAGCAGCACGCACAGTACGGTTCTGCTCGAGTCTTGGTAGCTCATCGATTTCGTCTCCGGTCCTTAAGTCGTCGTTAAAGAGCCCCGGCAACACCTGGCCGTGCGACGGGTCCGGTCGCCGGACCGGTCGCGCGGAAGCCCGCAAACCCCGGGGAAGAGCCGCCGGCGGGACGCGTCGGATCCCGCCGGCGGCATGTCCTCAGCTACTCAACGTGCTCACCATGCAGCGATACGTCCAGACCCTCGCGCTCTTCTTCTTCGACCACCCGCAGGCCGATAGTCACATCGATGACCTTGAGGATGATGAAGCTGACCACGAAGCCGTACACGATCGTCGCGGCCACGGCCTTGAGCTGCGTGAGCACGCTCCCCGCCTGACCGCCATCGAGCGCGGTGCTGGCGAATACTCCGGTGAGGATCGCCCCGACGATGCCCCCGATACAGTG
>DASSQU010000127.1:0-7319 GCA_035702325.1 Steroidobacteraceae bacterium | reverse complement strand
CGAGAACTACCGGCGAGAACGACGGCGAGGTCTGCGCCAGCAACGCCCAGTTGCCCCCCGCATTGACCAAGCTGGCGGCGCTCACCTCAGTGGGTGAAATCACTGCCATGAACATCGTGCCCACGATTCCGCCCATTGAATGACCCAGAAAGTGGACCCTCGTCGTGTCGATCGCCGCGCCGCTCAGGGTCAGGTTCGGCAGCGACCGCTCCAGGGTGATCAGGTCTGCGGCGGCCTCGCGAAAGTTGTCGCGGGCAGTCAGCGGGCTGGCGAGGTTGAGGTAGTGCGAGCCGGTGGGGTCGATCAGTCCATCGGGCGGAGAGCCGGGGATGATGTCACGACCCTGGTTGGTGTTCACGTCGAGGTCGAAGGTGCGTTCGATGGATCCAGTCCCCGTCGATATGAGGCCGGCATAGGCGGGATTAGCATCGGTCGCGTATAGCGGGTCGGTCTTGTCGGTGACACCGTGCAGCGGCAGGTCGATCGCCACGACAACGAAGCCCGCATCGGCGAACGAGTCAGCGACCGGGAGCATGAACTCGCGATTGACGACTACGCCGTGCTGGTAGATCAGCACGGGCCAGCCGCCGGGTGGGGGTGCGGGACCGCCGGCCTTCACGTAGGCCGAGTTGGCATTAGGAACAGTGATCAGCACCGGTATCTGCAGCATCTGCGTCGCAACCGGCAGTGGATTGAAGCGCGTGATGTCGGTGCTGGTCGGATCGAGCGGAAACGGCGGCGCTTGCCAGGAGGCAGTGAGCGGGGCGGTCTTGCTAAGGTAGTAGGGAATGGTGAGCACGCCGACGTAAAGATCGGCGTGACCCGCCAATCCCGCGTGCGCCTGCGCGGTAGTGATTCCGGTCGGATTCGCCTTGATCGGTTGGGGTTTGGTGATGGCCCCCAACAGCTCGAGCGTGTCGACCGTCGACTCGGTGGTGAAGCTGAAGGACAGCACGATGTTGGAGGGATTCAGGCTCGGGGCGAGCGCCGGGATCTGCGCGGCGAGTGCCTGTGCGATCGCGAGATGCGCGCCGGTCAGCTGGCAGATGCCGTTGAGCGTCGCGTCGGTGATCGACGGGCAGGTCGGGCCGCCCGAGGCGAGCGCCGCCTTGATGGTGGCGTAGTCGGTATCGGGTACGGCGGCATCGCCGCTCGCGTCCCTGATGCCGCTGGTGAGGAACACCAGGTAGCCCGTGCCGGTGGTGCAGTTCGCGCCCAGGAACTGATGTGTCGTGGCGTCGATGCAGGTGCTCGGCATCAGCGGATGCAGCGGGGTGATCTCGAGGATCGTCGGCCCGACGCCGGCATCGGTGGCGAGCGCCGCCGCGAAGTCCGTGCCGAGGGCGAGCGGTGCCCCCAGCACGCCGGTGGTCGCCTTGGTCCGGTTGTCGGTGGTCACCGGGACGATGATGATCGAGGCGGCCGTGAACGACGCCGGGTCAAGCGCACCGCCGAAGCGCTCGCGGATGACGGCCGTGGTGGAGTAGCCGTCGAGCGCGTTTACCGCCGCCTGGTTCGGCATGAGGGCGTTCGCCGGCTGGATATTCAACGTGCCGTCGGTCGAGCCGGCGAAGTAAAGATCGGTCGGATACGGCAGGATGCCGGCGGCCGGATGGAACAGCGCGGTGCTGCCGCCCGGTGGAGTAACCGGCGTCGCGCCTCCCGGATTGCCGTTCAGGCTGAAGGTGTTGGTTGGACCGACGGTGCCGTGACCCGAGCAGCCGCCCACGAGCAACGCGGCCGCGAGAATCCCGGTCGCAGCGAGTTTTTGCATATCCGTCGGAACTCCTGGCGGCGCACCGGTCGCGACCCCTCCCGCCGGTGCTTCTGGACGGGCGAGCTAGAGTACGCTTAGGGCGAGAAGGGTGGCAAGGTGCGCAGCCGCAGCGGAGAGCCGGTGTACAGCCGCAAGACCAGCGCCCGTGGCAACCGGCCGGCGGTCCGCGCCGGGGGCGCGCGCGTGCTGCGGATCATCGGCGGAACATGGCGCGGCCGGAAGCTGCGGTTCCCCGCAGCCGCGCTCATTCGCCCGACGCCCGACCGCGTGCGCGAGACGCTGTTCAACTGGCTGGGCGCACGCGTCGCCGGCGCGCGCTGCCTGGACCTGTTCGCCGGCAGCGGTGCTCTCGGGCTCGAGGCGCTGTCGCGCGGCGCCGCCGAGGTCACCTTCGTCGAGCACAACGCCGCGGCGGCACGCGGGCTGCGTGCGCACCTCGCGGAATGGGGCGGCGGCAACGCGCAGGTCGTGCGCGGAGATGCCAGACGCTTCCTCGCCGGCGCCTCCCACCCCTTCGATCTGGTGTTCCTCGATCCGCCGTTCGCATCGGCGTTGCTCGCCGAGGTGGCGCAGCTGCTCGAGGAGGGCGGCTGGCTGGCCGCCGGCGCGCTCGTTTACGTCGAGTGCGCGGCCCGCGGGGCGCTGCCGCCCCTGCCGGCCGTCTGGATGCCGCTCAAAGCGAAGCGGGCCGGCGAGGTCGGGTATCATCTGTACGCGCGCGCCGCAGCAGGGGGGGCCGACGTCGCATGAAAGTAAACGCCGTCTATCCCGGCACCTTCGACCCGATCACCAATGGACACCAGGACCTGGTGCGGCGGGCGGCGCGGCTGTTCGACCGCGTCATCATCGCGATCGCCGCCAACCCCAACAAGACTCCGATGTTCAGCCTGGAGGAGCGGGTGGATCTCGCGCGACGGGTGCTGCACGACCTGCCGAACGTCGAAGTGATGGGGTACTCGAACCTCACGGTGGAGTTTGCGCGCCAGCACCAGCTGAACGTCATCGTGCGCGGCCTGCGCGCGGTGTCCGACTTCGAGTTCGAGTTCCAGCTCGCCAACATGTCGCGCCACCTGGACCGCAACTTCGAGACCGTGTTCCTCACCCCGCAGGAGCAGTTCACGTTCATCTCCTCCTCGCTGGTGCGCGAGATCGCCGAGCTCGGGGGCGACGTGCGCAAGTTCGTGCATCCGATCGTCGAGGCCGAGCTGAAGAAGCGGCGGCGGGTGTGAGGAGCCGGGCCGCCCGCGCCGCCTGAGGCGTGCGAACGAAGACGCCTGCACCACCTGTCAACTGCGGTTCACAGAGGGCGATAGGCCGACGCCAAGCGAGGAGCATCCCCGGGCCTGCGCGACGCTTACGCGCGGCGGCCCTTGCGGAGCGCGGCCGCACGGCGCTTGAGCGGCCGCCGCAGCCGCACCCGCACGGGCGGCGGCGGCAGGGTGCCGGCGCGCGCGAGCTCGAGCGCGCGCCACAGGTACCAGGCGGCGGCCGAGCGGTGCGGCTTCCAGCGCTCGCCGTAGGCCGCCAGCGCCCTGGGGTGCGGGAGCTTCCTCAGGCCGTAGGCGGCGCGGAATCCGCTGCGCACCCCGAAGTCGCCGACCGGCAGGACGTCCGGACGTCCCAGCTGGAACATGAGCAGCATCTCCACCGTCCAGCGGCCGACGCCGCGCACCTGCGTCAACCGCGCGATGATCTCCTCGTCGGCGAGCGCACCGAGCGTCGCGCGGTCGGGAACCAGCGCCGCGAGCGCCTTGTCTGCCAGGTCCCTGAGCGCGGCGACCTTGGCGCCCGAGAAGCCCGCGGCGCGCAGCTGCGCCACCGGCGCGGCCAGCACCTGGCGCGGAGTCGGGAAGGTGCCGGCGCCGCACGAGTTCACGAGGCGCGCGAGGATGGTGTTGGCGGCGGTGCCGTTCAGCTGCTGATGCGCGATCGCCTGCGCGAGCACCTGGAAGGGCTCGCAGTCGGGCTGCAGGGCCGGCCGGTAGGGACCGGCGGCGCGGATCACGCCGCCGAGCACCGGATCGGCGGCGGCGAGATGGCGGAGAACGTGTCTGCTCATGGTGCGTGGCGCCCGTGCCCGATCACCGCTGACAGGACGGACAATAGTACGTGGAGCGCTGCCCCTGGGTGATCGCGCGCACCGGCGTGCCGCAGCGCCGGCAGGGACGGCCGGCGCGCTCGTACACGTACAGCCGCCGGCGGAAGTAGCCCGGTGAGCCGTCGGCGCGCAGGTAATCGCGCAGCGTGGTGCCGCCGGCACGAATCGCCTGCCTGAGCACGGTGCGCACGGCGCCCACCAGCCGCGCCGCCTCGGCGCGCGACAGCGAGCGGGCCGGGCGGCCCGGCCGGACCCGGGCGCGAAACAGCGCCTCGCTCGCGTAGATGTTGCCGACCCCGACCACCAGGCGGCTGTTCATGAGCAGCTGCTTGACGGCCAGGCGCCGGCCGCGCGTGATGCGCCACAGATAAGCGCCGTCGAAGCCGGCCCCGAGGGGCTCCGGCCCGAGGTGCGCGAGCAGCGGGTGGGCGAGCGGATCGCCGCCGGTATAGAGGAGGCTGCCGAAGCGCCGCGGGTCGTTGAAACGCAGGGCGCGCCCGGTGTCGAGCACCAGATCGAAGTGATCGTGCGGCAGCAGCGGGGTGTCGGCAGGCAGTACCCGCACGCTGCCCGACATGCCGAGGTGCAGCAGCAGCGTGCCGGATTCCAGCTCGAGCAGCAGGTACTTGGCCCGCCGGCCGAGGGCGATGATGCGCTGGCCGGCCAGGCGGCGCGGCAGACCCGCCGCCACCGGCCAGCGCAGGCGGTGCTGGTAGAGCTTCAGCGCCCGGATGCGATGCCCGCGCGCGTGGCGCGCGAGGCCGCGCCGCGTGGTTTCGACCTCGGGGAGTTCAGGCACGCGCGAGCGGGTCGCGCGCGGCTACTTGATCTTCGATTCCTTGTAGGCGACGTGCTTGCGCGCTCTCGGGTCGAACTTGCGCACTTCGAGCTTGTCCGGATGCAGCCGCTTGTTCTTGGTGGTGACGTAGAAGTGGCCGGTCCCGGCCGACGACAGCAGCTTGATCTTCTCGCGCATGGCTGGCTCTCCCGCGGGCCTTTGCCGCCGCTAGATCCTGTGGCCCCGGGCGCGCAGCTCCGCGATGACCGTATCCAGGCCCCGCTTCTCGAGCGTGCGCATGCCGCTGGTGGTGAGCCGCAGCGTTACCCAGCGCTTCTCGGTCTCCACCCAGAAACGCTGGGTGTGCAGGTTCGGCAGGAAGCGGCGGCGCTTGCGGTTGTTGGCGTGGGAGACGCGGTTACCGACGGCCGGCTTCTTGCCGGTGATCTCGCAGACACGGGACATGGAATGAATCCTGGGTCACCCGCTTCCGGGCCGGGCTTTATACCAGCCCGGGCGCGGGATCTCAAGGAGAGCGCCGCCGGGGACCGGGACGGGCGCATGCCCGCCGGCTCCAGCCGGGCGCACGGCGGTGCGCGCGCTCACAGCAGCCCGTGCTCGGAGAAGGAGAAGCAGCGCCCGTCGCCGATGATGAAGTGATCGAGCACCCGCACGTCGACGAGGGCGAGCGCCTCCTTCAGCCGTCGCGTGATGAGCTCATCGGCCTGGCTCGGCTCGAGCACCCCGGAGGGATGGTTGTGGGCGAAGATCACCGCGGCGGCGTTGTGCAGCAGCGTCTGGCGCAGCACCTCGCGCGGATGCACGCCGGCGCGGTCGATGGTGCCGCGGAACAGCTCCTCGAAGACGATGAGCCGGTGGCGGTTGTCGAGGTACAGGCAGCAGAACACCTCGTACGGACGGTCGCGCAGCTGCGCCAGCAGGAAGGTGCGGGTGGCGTCCGGCGCGGCGAGCGCAGGTCCGGCGCGCAGCGCCTCGCGAAAGTGCCGCCGGGCGAGCTCGAGCGCCGCCTGCAGCGCCGCGTAGCGTGCCGGGCCGATGCCCCGTTGTGCCAGGCAGCGCGGCGCCGCGGCACTCAGCAGCTCGCGCAGCGAGCCGAAGTCGCCGATCAGATCGCGGGCCAGCTCTACCGCCGAGCGGCCGCGGCTGCCCGAGCCGATGAGCAGCGCGAGCAGCTCGGCGTCCGAGAGCGCATGCGCGCCGCGCTCGAGGAGCTTTTCGCGCGGCCGCTCGCGCTGCGGCCAGTGGCGGATGCTCATGACTTCCCGGTCTAAGCTTAGCTGCGCGGCAGTCTAGGAAGGGCGCCGGCGCGGCGGCGAGAGGGAGAAAGCGCTACGAACCGCGCAATATCTCCCGGGTGATTGAGTTCACCGCCGGTGCGGGGCGGTGAGATAATCGCCGCCGCAAGGCGACTCCCCATGCACGGCAAGCACATCGTCCTCGGCGTCACCGGCGGCATCGCCGCCTACAAGAGCGCGGATCTCGTGCGCCGGCTGCGCGAGCGCGGCGCCGAGGTGCAGGTGGTGATGACGGCCGGGGCGCGCCAGTTCGTGACGCCGCTCACCTTCCAGGCGGTGTCGGGCCGCCCGGTGCGCAGCGATCTGTGGGACCCGGCCGCCGAGGCCGCGATGGGCCACATCGAGCTCGCGCGCTGGGCGGATGCGGTGCTCGTCGCACCGGCGAGCGCCGACTTCCTGGCGCGGCTCGCCGCGGGCCGCGCCGATGATCTGCTCGCGACGCTGTGCCTCGCGACCACGGCGCCGATCGCGGTGGCACCCGCCATGAACCATCAGATGTGGGCCAACGCCGCGACGCGTGCCAACGTCGCCGCGCTCGCCGCCCGCGGCGTGCAGCTGCTTGGTCCGGCGGTGGGCGATCAGGCCTGCGGTGAGACCGGCGAAGGCCGCATGCTGGAGCCGCTCGAGCTCGCCGAGCAGGCGGCCGCGCTGCTCGGGGCCGCGGGCGAGCTCACCGGACGGCGGGTGCTGATCACGGCGGGGCCGACGCGCGAGCGCATCGATCCGGTACGCTTCATCAGCAACCGCAGCTCGGGCCGCATGGGTTTCGCGGTGGCACAGGCAGCGCGCGAGGCGGGCGCAGCGGTAGTGCTGGTCGCCGGCCCGGTCAGCCTGGCGACGCCGGCGGGAGTGAAGCGCATCGACGTCGAGAGCGCCGCGGACATGCTGCAGACGGTGCTGCGCGAGCTTCCCGGCACCGACATCTTCATCTCCACCGCGGCGGTCGCCGACTACCGGCCGGCGCGCGCGGCGGCGCACAAGATCAAGAAGTCCGCCGAGACGCTCGATCTGGCCATGGAGCGCACCACAGACGTGCTCGCCACGGTGGCAGCCCACGCCGAGCGCCCGTTCGTGGTGGGCTTCGCCGCCGAGACCGAGGCGGTCGAGCAGAATGCGCGCGCCAAGCTCCTGAAGAAGAATCTCGACCTGATCGCGGCCAACGAGGTCGGTCACGACAAGGCGTTCGAGTGCGAGGACAACCAGCTGTTCGTGCTGACGCGCAACGCCCGGCACGACCTCGGGCGGGCCGGCAAGCTCACCCTCGCGCGCGGCCTGATCGCGCTCGTCGCGCGCGAGTTCGCGGCCCGCGCCGGCGGTGCGCGGCGCCCCCGCGCGCTCGGCTAGGCTGCG
>DASSQU010000126.1:0-3074 GCA_035702325.1 Steroidobacteraceae bacterium | reverse complement strand
GTCGCGCGCCATGGCGAAGAAGATGCGCGCCTGGGCGATGGTCATCACCAGCATCACGGAGGTCATGCCGCACACCGCGCCGAGCTTCACCGGAATGCCGAGCCAGTGCAGCGCCGGGTACTTGTCGAGGGCGAGGGCGACCGGGGCGGCGACGTCGAGCTCCTTGTAGCTCACCATCCCGGTGAGGATCGCCGACACGATCACGTACAGGATCGTGCAGATCACCAGGCTCGCGAGGATCCCGATGGGCATGTCGCGCTGGGGGTTGCGGGTTTCCTGGGCCGCGGTGGAGACCGCGTCGAAGCCGATATAGGCGAAGAAGATGACTCCCGCGGCGCCCATGATGCCGCTCCAGCCGAACACGCCGAACTGCCCCGTGTTGGGCGGGATGAACGGGTGCCAGTTGGCGCTCTGGATGAAGCTGACGCCGAACAGGATGAACAGCACCACCACGGTCACCTTGATCGCGACGATCACCGCGTTGAAGGCGGCCGACTGCCTGATGCCGATGTAGCAGATGGTGGCGAGCACCGCGACGATGACGACCGCCGGCACGTTGAGGATCGCGCCGGTGCGTACGATGTCGAATCCCTCCTGGCCCATCGGGGTGCCGAACGGCGCGTTGGAGAGCGCCGCCGGAATGTGCACATGCAGCTGATCGAGCAGGCTCACGGCGTAGCCCGACCACCCGACCGACACGGTCGCGACCGCGAACAGGTATTCGAGCACGAGGTTCCAGCCGATGAACCAGGCGACGGCTTCGCCGAGTGTCGCGTAGGAATAGGAATAAGCGCTGCCGGACACCGGGATCATCGCGGCGAATTCCGCGTAGCACAGCGCCGCGAGCGTGCAGCCGATGCCGGCGACGATGAAAGCGAGCGGCAGCGCGGGGCCGGCGTGGTTGGCGGCCGCGGTGCCGGTGAGCACGAAAATCCCCGTGCCGATGATGCCGCCGATGCCGAGCAGGGTGAGATGGGTGGCGCCGAGCGCGCGCCGCAGCTGATTGGTCGATTCCTGCTCGCGCAGCACGGAGATGGACTTGGTCGCAAGAAGTTGTCGCATCTTCGACACCCCAGGATTTTGCTGGGACTCTACACAAGCGACCCGGCGAAAGCGAGCGAGCCGCGCGCACCGCGCGTGCGGGCGGCGCGGCCCGCGCAGTCAGTCGCGCAGGTCCGGCGGCACGTGCGGCGCGATCAGCTCGAGGAGCGGGGCATACACCTTGGGAGTTCCGGCGACGATGTGTCCGCCCTGGCGGTACTCGGCGCCCGTCAGCGTGCCGATCCGCCCGCCCGCCTCCTGGATGAGGAGCGTGCCGGCCGCGGTGTCCCAGGCGCTGAGGCCGATCTCCCAGAAGGCGTCCACGCGCCCGGCGGCGACATAAGCCAGATCGAGCGCCGCGGCTCCCGGACGGCGCACGCCGGCGACCCGCCCGGTGACCTCGCGCAACATGGCGAGATAGGCATCGAGGTAGCGGGTGTTGGCGCGGTAGGGAAAGCCGGTGGCGATCAGCGCGCCCTCGAGCGAACGCGCCTTGCTGACGCGCATGCGGTGGTTGTCGAGGTGTGCGCCGGCGCCGCGGCTCGCGGTGAACAGCTCCTGGCGCATCGGGTCGTAGATGACCGCGTGCTCGAGCCGGCCCCTGATCTGGCAGGCAATCGACACCGCGAACACCGGGAAGCCGTGCAGGAAATTGGTGGTGCCGTCGAGCGGGTCGATGATCCACAGCGTGTCGTGCTCGCCGCTCGCGCCGCTCTCCTCGGCGAGGAACGCGTGTTGCGGGTGGTGGCGGCGGATGATGGCGATGATCTCGCGCTCGGCGGCCCGGTCCACCTCGGTGACGAAGTCGTTGCGTCCCTTGGTGGCCACCGTGAGCGATTCCAGGTGGTTCAGGCTGCGGACGATCAGCTCGCCGGCCCGGCGCGCGGCGCGCACGGCAATGTTGAGAAGCGGCTGCACGGTCTTTAAGCTCGCATGTGGACAGTTACTGAACGCCCTTGGGCACAGCGTAGCCGGCGAAGGCCGCGCCCTTCGCCGGCGGAGACGAAGCTGATGTCCGGCCAAATCGCCGCAGGCGATTTGGCCCAATGCGACAAGCGTAACAGATGGAATCCCCCGACATCCGCATCGTGCTGGTCGCGCCTTCGCATCCCGGCAACATCGGCGCCGCTGCGCGCGCCATGAAGAACATGGGGCTCGCGGCGCTGGTGCTGGTGAGGCCGAAGGAGTTTCCGCATGCCGAAGCCGAGGCGCGCGCCTCCGGGGCCGACGACGTGCTCGGCCGGGCGCGCGTGGTCGCGTCGCTCGCCGAGGGGCTCGAGGGCTGCGGCTTCATAGCCGCGACCACCGCGCGCGAGCGCGACCAGTACTTCCGCGTCGTCGACGTGCGCGCCGCGGCGCCGCGCATCGTCGCGGAGTCGCGCCGCGGATGCGCGGCGGTGGTGTTCGGTCCGGAGCGCACCGGCTTGAGCAACGAGGAGCTCGAGACGGCGCACGTGCTGCTGCGCATCCCGGCGTCCGCGCTCTATCCGTCGCTCAACCTCGCCATGGCGGTGCAGCTGGTGGCCTACGAGCTGTTCCGGGCGGGCGGCAGCCGCGAGGCGGCCGCGGCCGGGCCGCCCGCCGGGCCGCTCGCGACCCCCGAGGAGATGCGCCAGCTCTACGCGCATCTCGCCCAGGTGCTCGACGAGATCGAGTTCCATGACCGGACCGAGAGCGGCACGCATCTGATGGCGCGGCTGCGCCGTCTGCTGCAGCGCGCCGAGCTCGACCGCAACGAGGCCCACATCCTGCGCGGCATCCTGACCGCGGTGCAGAACCGCCGCCGCCGTGCGGGCGAGGCGCGCCCATGAGCCTCGACGCACCCGTGTACCTCGACTACGCCGCGACCACGCCGCTCGACGAGCGGGTCCTTGCTGCGATGAGCAGCTGTCTCACGCTCGCGGGCGACTTCGGCAACGCCTCCTCGGCGCACCTCTACGGCCGGCGTGCCGCGGCACGCATCGAGCAGGCCCGGGCGCAGGTGGCGGCCCTGATCGGCGCCGCGCCGGAGGAGATCGTGTTCACCTCCGGGG
>DASSQU010000125.1:0-3507 GCA_035702325.1 Steroidobacteraceae bacterium | reverse complement strand
CGAGGCACAGCGGGTGATCGCCTACAAGCCGCTGCTCGATGAGGCGCTGCGGCTCGCGCGCCACCCGGTCGGGCGCTGCATCGTGCTGCAGCGCCCGCAGCTCACGGCGTCGCTCGATGCGGCGCGCGACCTCGAGTGGTCCGCGGCGCTCGCGGGTGCGACCCCCGCGCCGTGCGCCTCGCTCGAGGCGACCGATCCGCTCTACATCCTCTACACCTCGGGAACGACCGGCAAGCCGAAGGGCGTGGTGCGCGACCATGGCGGGCACGCGGTGGCCCTCGCCTGGTCGATGCAGGCCGTGTACGACATGCGCCCGGGCGATGTCTTCTGGGCGGCTTCCGATGTCGGCTGGGTGGTCGGCCATTCGTACATCGTGTACGCGCCGCTGCTCGCCGGCTGCACCACGATCCTCTACGAAGGCAAACCGGTCGGCACGCCCGACGCCGGCGCCTTCTGGCGCGTCATCGCCGAGCACCGGGTGAATGCGCTCTTCACCGCGCCGACCGCCTTCCGTGCCATCAAGAAAGAGGACCCGGCGGGCGCGCTCATCCCGCGCTACGACCTGGCGAGCCTGCGCACGCTGTTTCTCGCCGGCGAGCGCTGCGACCCCGACACCGTTCACTGGGCGCAAGCGCGGCTGCACGTGCCGGTGATCGATCACTGGTGGCAGACCGAGACCGGCTGGCCGGTCGCGGCCAACTGCCGCGGACTCGAGCCGCTGCCGGTGAAGCCCGGTTCCTCGAGCGTGCCGGTGCCCGGCTACGACGTGCGGGTGCTCGACGACGCCGGGGCCGAGGCCGCCGCCGGCAAGATCGGCAACATCGTGATCCGCCTGCCGCTGCCGCCCGGCACGCTCACCACGCTGTGGCAGAACGACGCCGGCTACCGCGACAGCTATCTCGGGCGCTATCCCGGCTACTACCTCACCGGAGATGCGGGCTTCATCGATGACGACGGCTATGTCTGGATCATGTCCCGCATCGACGACGTGATCAACGTCGCCGGACACCGGCTGTCGACCGGCGCGATGGAGGAAGTGCTCGCCGCGCACCCGGACGTGGCCGAGTGCGCGGTGATCGGGGCGGGCGATGCGCTCAAGGGCCAGCTCCCGGTCGGGCTGGTGGTGCTCAAGGCCGGCGTCAAACGCGCCCCGGCCGAGGTGCGCCAGGAACTCATCGACCGCGTCCGCGAGCAGATCGGCGCGGTGGCGGCGTTCCGCCACGTGGCGATCGTCGCGAGGCTGCCCAAGACCCGCTCGGGCAAGGTGCTGCGCTCGACCATGCGCGCGATCGCGGATTCGGCCAGCTACAACGTGCCGGCGACGATCGACGACCCGCAGAGCCTGGACGAGATCGCCACGGCGCTCAGGACCCTCGGCTACGCCACCACGGCCGGGGCCGGCGCCGGCGCGGCACGCTGATTCGCACCGCGCTGATGCGCACCGCGCCGGGCGGGGCAGCGGGGCGCTGCGGGTCTCAGCCGCGCGGCTGCGGCACGATGCGGATATACGGCCGCGGCGCCTTCCAGCCCTTGGGATACTGCTTGCGCGCCTCGTCGTCGGTCACCGAGCCCGAGATGATGACGTCCTCGCCGCTCTTCCAGTTCACCGGCGTCGACACTTTGTGCTTGGCGGTGAGCTGCAGCGAGTCGAGCACGCGCAGCACCTCGTCGAAGTTGCGTCCGGTGCTCATCGGATAGACCAGTACCAGCTTGATGCGCTTGTCGGGGCCGATGATGAACACGTTGCGCACCGTCTGGTTGTCGGCCGCGGTGCGCCTGGTCGGATCGCCGGACACCGGCGCCGGCAGCATGCCGTAGAGCTTCGAGACGTTGTAGTCGACGTCGGCGATCAGCGGATAGTTCGGCGCGAAGCCCTGGGTATCCTTGATGTCCTGCGCCCAGCCGCTGTGCCGGTCGAGCGGGTCGACCGAGAGGCCGATGATCTTCACGCCGCGCCGGTCGAACTCGGGCTTGATCTTCGCCATGTAGCCGAGCTCGGTGGTGCACACCGGCGTGAAATCCTTCGGATGCGAAAACAGCACCACCCAGTTGCTGCCGATCCAGTCGTGGAAGCGGATGCGTCCTTCGGTGGTGTCGGCCTGAAAGTCGGGAGCAATGTCATTGAGCGAGAGTGTCATGATCGGTCTCCAGAACCCGCTTATGCCCGCCGGGTTTTTCGATAGAACAGATCGCTCTGACCAACATCAATCGGTCGAGCGACGGCTGGCATCGATCCTCGCACCTTTCTGCGATGTTTGGCAATGTACCTGACGAGGGGCGCGCGCACCCGGCAGGCGAACGTTGCGCGGCGCAGGCTGCCAGCCCGGCCGTTGGTGGCGTCGGCGTGAACTGAACTATCATCCCGCCATGAAAGTCGAGCTCAACCCGCTGGAAGCCCGCGTCATCGGCTGCCTGATCGAGAAGCAGATCACCACCCCCGATCAGTACCCGCTGTCGCTGAATGCGCTGGTGAACGGCTGCAACCAGAAGAGCAATCGCGAACCGGTGATGGAGCTCGACGAGCCGACGGTGCAGCGCATCGTGGATGGGCTGGTGCGCAAGCACCTGCTGCTCGAGCGCTCGGGCTTCGGCAGCCGGGTCGCCAAGTACAGGCACTGCTTCTGCAACACGGAGTTCGGCACCCTAAAGTTCGATCCGCAGGAGCTCGCGATCGTGTGCGAGCTGCTGCTGCGCGGCCCGCAGACACCGGGCGAGCTGCGCAGCCGCGCAAGCCGCATGACCTCCTTCGCCGACGTTGCGGAGGTCGAGGCGGCGCTCGTGCGGCTGACCGAGCGCGCCGACGGCCCGCACGTCACTCGCCTGGCGCGCGAGCCGGGGCGGCGCGAGTCGCGCTACGCGCAGCTCTTCAGCCCCGTGCCGGCCGACACCGCGGGCGCCGCCGCGTCCGCCGCCGCTCCCGCTGCGGCCGCGGCACAGCCCGCGAGCGCGCTCCCCGAGTGGCGGGACGAGCAGCGCCTGGCGCGGCTCGAGCGCGAGGTCGAGGCGTTGCGCGCCGAGCTCGCGGAGCTCAAGGCGCGCCTCGGCGGGTGAGGGCGTGGCGCGGAGCGTGCCGCAGGCGGACGGGGCGGCGGGACGCGTCGCGCTCGTCACGGGCGCCAACCGTGGCATCGGTCTCGAGCTCGTCCGCCAGCTGCTCGAGCGTGGCTATCGCGTCGTTCTCGGCAGCCGCGACCTCGCCCGCGGGCAGGCGGCCGCGCGGGAGCTCGCGCCCGCCGGGCGGCTCGCGGTGGTGGAGCTCGATCTCGCCGGTCGCGCGCTCGAGACCCAGGCGGCGTGCGGCGAGCGGCTCTTCGGACGGGTCGATGTGCTGGTCAATAACGCGGCGATTCACTACGACAGCGGCGAGACCGCATCCACCGCCGACTTCACCGTGGTGCGCGAGGCGTTCGAGACCAACCTGTTCGGCGCCTGGCGGCTCGCGCTCGCGCTCGTGCCATCGATGCGCACGCGGGGCTGGGGAAGGATCGTGAACGTGTCGAGCGGCGC
>DASSQU010000124.1:0-3018 GCA_035702325.1 Steroidobacteraceae bacterium | reverse complement strand
CTACCGGCGGGACATCGGCCGGCGCGCGATCGAGCGCGAGCGCCCCGGATAGCCCATGAAGTCAGGGCGTTTCGAGCACCCCGCGCCGCACATCCTCGAGCTCGCCGTCGAGCCGGCCGACATCGACGCCTACGGCCACGTCAACAACGCCGTATACCTCAGCTGGTTCGACCGCACCGCCTGGTCGCACTCGGCGGCGCTCGGCGTGCCGCTCGAGCGCTGCCTGGCGGCGCGCCGCGGCATGGCGGCGCATCGCGCCACGGTCGAGTACCTGCGCGCGGCGCGGCTCGGCGACATCGTGCGGATCGGCACCTGGATCGCGAGCGCCGACGCGCGGCTGCGCGCCGGGCGGCGCTTCCAGGTGGTGCGCCTCGCGGACGGGGAGACTCTGGCGCGCGCCCGCATCGACTACGTCTGCATCAATCTCGACTCGGGACGCGCGGCGCGCATGCCGGAGCTGTTCGCACGCTGCTACGTGCCGACGGCCCGCTGACGGTCCGCGGGCGCCGGCGGCACGCCGCAGCGATGTCCGCCGAAATCGCTCCCTGATGCGCAGCCGGCAAAAGCCCCGCCTTTCGCCGGCGGTAACCGCAGCGATGTCCGCCGAAATCGCTTCCTGCGATTTCGGCCCATTAACTAAAAGCTGAAGCGCACGAAGCCTTCCGCGCCGTCGAAGTTCTGGGACACCTCGCCCGGGAAGCTGCCGCTGCGCAGGTGTATCGAGGTGCGCATGCTGGTGTAGCCGAGGCCGAGGGAGAAGTAGGGATTCCAGCGATATTGCAGGTCCCCGTGCAGGTCGCTCAGGGAGCCGTTCGAGCCGCTGATCGCCACGCGCAGGTAGTTGGCGCGCGCGGTGAAGGCGAAGCGCCGCGAGATGCACCAGGTAAAGTCGAGCGGAATCGTCGGGATCGGTTCGGCTGCCGAAACATCCTGATTCTGACCCGTCGACGGCACCACGCCGCGCGCCTCGGCCTGCAGGGCGTACACCCCGAGCCCGGTGCCGATCTCGAGGCGCTCGCTGCGGTAAAGCGAATAGGTATAGGTCAGGCCGAACACGCGCCAGTCGATCGAGGAGGTGAGCTGCTGCCCTGCGGCAAAGGTCGTGTCGCCGAAAACAAGGTCGTTGGCGAGCACGCGGGTCGCGGAGCGGTCCGCCTCGAAGTAATCGACGCGCAGCTTGTGGCGCTCGCGCAGCCGGAACATGAATTCCACCCGGCCCTGCCTGAGGCGCCCGGGAAGCCCGAGATCGCGCTCGGCATTCACCGGCGTGCCCGTCACTCCGGGAGGAGCGTTGCGGGGATCCACCCGCACGTCGGTATGCACCACCGGCGCGTAGAACGCGGCATCCACGTAGAAGTGATCGTGAATGGGACTCGCGGTCTCGGGCGCGCGCGGCCGGAAGTCCGCGCCCGGGTCCGGGGCGCGTTCCGCCAGCGCCGGTGCGGCTGGTGTCGCGAGCAACGCTACGGCGACCGCGGACCAGATGCGCATGCGGGCTTGGCTACCTCTCCCGCAGGAGGAACGCGGGTTGCGGCGAATCTTACTGACGGGCGGGAGGCGAGCGCCAGCGTCGCCGGACGCCGACGTGACGGGGTCCCGGGACGGCGCGGCCCGCTCCGGCCGGACCCCAGGGAGCACTTCAGCGCGTCATCGCCTCGAAGCATTCCCCGGTCGACTTGGTGTCCTTCATCTTGTCGAGCAGGAATTCGATGGCGGCCAGCTCGTCCATCGGGTGCAGGAGCTTGCGCAGGATCCACATCTTGGCGAGCTCGCCCTGGTCGGTGATGATCTCCTCCTTGCGCGTTCCGGAGCGGTTGATGTTGACCGCCGGAAACACCCGCTTCTCCGAGATGCGCCGGTCGAGATGGATCTCGCTGTTGCCGGTGCCCTTGAACTCCTCGTAGATGACGTCGTCCATCTTCGAGCCGGTGTCGATGAGCGCCGTGGCGAGAATGGTGAGACTGCCGCCTTCCTCGATGTTGCGCGCCGCACCGAAGAAGCGCTTGGGGCGCTGCAGGGCGTTGGCGTCCACGCCGCCGGTGAGCACCTTGCCCGACGAGGGCACCACGGTGTTGTAGGCACGCGCCAGGCGGGTGATCGAGTCGAGCAGGATCACCACGTCCTTCTTGTGCTCGACCAGGCGCTTGGCCTTCTCGATCACCATCTCCGCCACCTGCACGTGACGCGCGGCGGGCTCGTCGAAGGTGCTCGACACCACCTCGCCCTTCACGGTGCGCTGCATCTCGGTGACCTCCTCGGGCCGCTCGTCGATCAGCAGCACGATGAGATAGACCTCGGGATGATTGGCGGTGATGGAGGTGGCGATGTTCTGCAGCAGCATCGTCTTGCCGGCCTTCGGCGGGGAGACGATCAGCCCGCGCTGGCCCTTGCCGATCGGCGCCACCAGGTCGATGGTGCGCGCGGTGAGGTCCTCGGTGGAGCCGTTACCGCGTTCGAGCTTGAGGCGCTTGGTCGGATGGAAGGGCGTCAGGTTCTCGAACAGCACCTTGTTGCGCGAGCTCTCCGGCGAGTCGAAATTGATCTCGCCCACCTTGAGCAGCGCGAAGTAGCGCTCGCCATCCTTCGGCGGACGGATGAGACCGGAGATCGTGTCGACGGTGCGCAGGTTGAAGCGGCGGATCTGGCTCGGGCTGACATAGATGTCATCCGGGCCCGCGAGATAGGAGCCGTCCGCCGAGCGCAGGAAGCCGAAGCCGTCCTGCAGGATCTCGAGAACTCCGTCGCCGTAGATGTTCTCGCCCTGACGCGCGTGCGCCTTGAGAATCGAGAAGATGATGTCCTGCTTGCGCGAGCGGGCGAGGTTCTCCAGTCCCATGGACTCGGCCATCTTCACCAGCTCGTGGATCGGCTTGGACTTCAGCTCGGTGAGATTCATCGAGCTGCGCGACTGGGTGAGCTCCGCCGGACTGATGATCTCCGCGTCGTCGGCGTCGAACACCTCCGGCTCGTGCATCATGTCATCAGGACGGCCGCCGCCGTTGCCACGGTTGCCGTCAC
>DASSQU010000123.1:0-3192 GCA_035702325.1 Steroidobacteraceae bacterium | reverse complement strand
TGCCAGCGTGAATCCCACGCCGCCCGGAGACAGGTAGCGGATCTGGCGGTAGGGGTTGGCGAGGTAGCCCTGGTCGGTGAGGATCTCGTAGTTCACCCCGAGCAGCGCGTTGCGCGTCAGGATCTGGCTCAGCCCGAAGGTGTAGCCGCGGTGATCGGCCTGCTGGTGGAAGGTCGGATCGTTGAGGATCACGCCCTGCGGGTTCTTGATGTCCCGGTAGATGCGGTCCCAGCCGCGCCGGTAGCCGAGGGTTACCGTGGTGAGGTCGCCGAACATGTCCTGGCTCACCGAGTAGTAGCTGGTATCGGCGCGGTAGTCGGGCTCGACGCTGTTGATGTAGCCCACGCTGTAGGTGGTCTTGCCGTGCAGATAGTCGGCGCCGGCGCTCTTTTGCTTGCGGGTCTCGTGGTAGGGGCTCGCCGAGAGCTTCACGTCGATCGAGGCGCTGGAGATCATGTCCTCGTAGTAGTTCGCCGTGAGCGACAGGCTGTCGCCGACCTTCTTGCGTATCAGCACCGACGGCCCGTCGACGGTGATGCCGCCGCCCTGGTAGGAATGGTAGAGGACGTCGGCGCGATCCTCGGGCAGCACGCCGCCGAGGGCGGGCGCGGTGATGCAGCCGAGCGCGAGCAGCGTGCGCCCGAAGGGCGACAGGCGGCGCGCGCGCGCCGCGAGCCGGCCCGGAGCGGCGGCGCCGCAGCTGCGCCGCCAGCGCGCCGCCGCGCTCAGTTGCATCCGCAGCCGCCTCCCACGGTGCCGGTCGCTCCCCGGGCACCTTCGCGGGTTTCGAAGACGTGCTCGAGGTAGACGCTCGAGACCGGGTCGCGATTGATGGCCATGATGGGATCGGCGAAGTGCTCGCGCTCGTAGGGCTTCACCCACGGCTCGAGCGGCGCGCAGCCGGCCAGCGTGCCCCCGGCGCACGCCAGCGCCAGCGCCAGCCACACCCGCACCCGTCGACTTCCGCTGTTCATGCCCGTCCTCCGTCGCTCGGCCTGTGCCTCGCCCGCCGCTACTCGCGGATCAGGGCGCGGACGCTGTCCAGGTAGCCGTTCTCGTCGCCCGGCTTGTAGCCGCGGTGCACCACCCGCACCTTGCCGGCGCGGTCGATGATCACGGTGCTCGGCATGCCCTCGACATCGTACAGCTTGCTGACCTTGCTCTCCTTATCATAGAGAATCGGAAAGCTCACCGGCGTCTGCTTCAGCCAGTCGTTGGCGGCCTGCGAATCCGGCTCGACGTTCACGCCGATCAGCGTGAATCCCATCCTGCTGTAGCTGTGGTAGATGCTGTCGAGCAGCGGCATCTCCTCGCGGCACGGCCCGCACCAGCTCGCCCAGAAGTTGATCATCACCACCTGGCCCTTGAACTGCGCCAGGCTCACCTGGTGGCCGCTGCGGCCGGTGAGCGTGAACTGCGGTGCCGGTGCGCCGCTGAGTCCGGCCAGCGCCGGCACGGCCATCCCGAGCGCGGCAATCAGCGCTGCAAGTCGGTTCTTCATCGCGCATTCCTCCTAGAAGAAGACGGTCGTGCCGATACGCGCCTCGAGGTTGTTGGTGAGCTTGGTGACGCCGAGCAGGCTCGACTGGAAGACCCGATCCTGCACCGTGACGTGCACGGCCAGCCAGTCGGTCGGGACGACCCGGTAGCCGGCGCCGAAGTTCACCGTGAACTTCGTGTCTCCGGCGAAATCGGTGCCGCCGATGCCGCCGAGCAGATAGAAGGCGCTCGTCATGGCGATGCCGCGACCGAGAAAGGCCTCGCCCGGCAGGAAGTTGTAGCCGAGCGACAGGTCGTAGTACGTGAAGCGCCTCTCAGACTCGGTAAGCAGCTGGATGTTGCCGCTCAGGGTCTCGAAACTGGTGCGGCCGCCGCGCGAGCGGCCGGCCTCGGCCTGGAAGAAGAAGTCCTCGGTAATATGGTAGGCGGCCATCACCCCGTAGACGGGGTTGGTGCCGAAGTTCTCGATGGACAGCGCCCCGTAGTCCGCCCCGAGCTCGATGTTGGAGCTGCGGATGCGCGGCACCTTGATCTTGCGGCGCGCGACCTCGGGCTCGATGACGCGCGGCGGCGCGCCTTCGTCGGGTCCCTGGTAGCCGGCGGGGGGCGCGCCGGGACCGCCCGGCGCGGTCGCGCCGCCCGGCGCAGTGCCGCCGCCCTGGGCAGTGCCCCCGCCCTCGGCCCCCGCCTGGCTGCCGCCGCCGTGATGGCGCCCGTGATACCAGTTGCGCACCGAGGCGCAGCCGGGAAG
Source organism: Steroidobacteraceae bacterium (assembly GCA_035702325.1). GTDB lineage: Bacteria > Pseudomonadota > Gammaproteobacteria > Steroidobacterales > Steroidobacteraceae > 13-2-20CM-66-19. The sequence goes on along the minus strand of DASSQU010000123.1, from coordinate 941 downwards.
CGCAGCGAGGATCGCCGTCAGTAGAAGAATGCGAATCCCAGTTTCCATTCGTCGACTTCCTCGTTCTGGTTGCGCTTCGTGAACACGTAGTGGCTCTTGTACTCGCCGCGCAGGAACAGGCGCCGCGTGAGGTAGTAGCGTATGCCGCCGCCCACGTAGGCGGTCTGCTCGGTGCGGTTGGCGGGGGCCACCACCGTCGCCTTCGGCTCGGTGTGCACCAGCCCGGTGCCGAGCGTGAGGAACGGCGACCAGCGCGATTCCGGCGCGATCACATGGATGAGCCCGAGATCGCCGGTCACACCGTTGGAGTAGCGGCCGAGGAACTGCCCGACCGACGCCTCGACCGCGAGCTGCGAGTTGCAGGACAGCGACCAGTAGGTGGAGACGTAGTTGGCGCCGCCGTAGGCGCCGGCGAATATGCCCATCTCGAAGCGGTGCGAGGTGAAGCCGCTGCGGTCGCCGAGCTCGATGCGGAACGGCTCGCCGTCGGCACGCACCGTCTGCTGGATGTCCCGGAGCGACGCCCAGCCCTCGATCCCGCGCCCGGTGCGCACCTTGAACCAGTCGGTGCGGCGGAACAGCACGTCGACGCTGTCGTCGCGCGGCACGACGTCGAACACCGGGTAGCCGCGGCCGGGCCCGGTGTGCAGCTCGAGGTACGGCGCGGTGACGAACAGCTGCAGGTACTCGCGCGCCGCCGCCACCGCCGGGAGCAGCAGCCAGGCGAGCAGCACGGCGAGCGCCAGCGCCGCCTGGGGTGCGCGCCGGATCAGCTCACTCCCTGGCTCAATTGACGGGTACCTTGGGGTCGAACGGGTTGTTGAAGTTCTGCGCGCCAATATCCAGCCACTCCGACAGCAGGCGAAGCTCCGCGATGTTCAGCCAACCCACGTGCGAGGGGTTGCTGCACCCGGAGCCCGTTGCGAAGCAGCTGAAGAACG
>DASSQU010000122.1:0-18566 GCA_035702325.1 Steroidobacteraceae bacterium | reverse complement strand
GGTGAGCACGGTGCCGAGATTGAGCTGCAGATCGCGCGCGTAGCCGGGCAGCGCGTCGCGGAGGCTCTCGAGAGTCATCATGTCAGGCTGCCTCGAGGGTCGCCTCGCCCTTGCGCCAGTTGCAGGGGCACAGCTCCTCGGTCTGCAGCGCATCGAGCACCCGCAGCACTTCCTCGGGGCTGCGGCCGACGCTCAAGTCGGTGACATACACGAAGCGGATCACACCCCGCGGGTCGACGATGAAGGTGGCGCGCTGCGCGACGCCAGCCTCCGGGTCCAGGATGCCGAGCGCACCGGCGAGCTCGCGCTTGAGGTCCGAGAGCATCGGGAAGGGCAGATTCTTCAGCTCTTCGCGCTCGCGCCGCCAGGCGAGGTGCACGTATTCGCTGTCGATGCTCACCCCGAGCAGCTGCGCATCGCGGCTGCGAAACTCCTGCTCCAGGCGGCCGAAGGCGGCGATCTCGGTCGGACAAACGAAGGTGAAGTCCTTGGGCCAGAAGAACACCACCCGCCACTTGCCGGGGAAGCTGTCCTGGTTGAAGGACTGGAAGGCGCCCGCGGCGTCGCTGGAGACGACGCCGGTGAGCGTGAAGTCGGGAAAGCGACGGCCCAGGCCTGACATAGCTCGATACTCCTCGCAGTCTGCGGTTTTGCCCGGTCTCCCGCCGGGCGCCAGCCATGATGCCCGTTGCGCCTGTTATCATTCCAATCAATTGATTTGATGATTCCGATAGATTCCGTATATTAAGGATCCCGTGGAACTCAAGCTCAAGGACCTGCGCTATCTGGTGGCGGTGGCCGATCAGCGCCACTTCGGCCGGGCCGCCGCGCGCTGCTTCGTGAGCCAGCCCACCCTCTCGGCGCAGCTGAAGAAGCTCGAGCAGTCGCTCGGGGTGCAGCTGATCGAGCGGGCACCGAACAACGTCTCGCTCACCGAGACCGGCGAGCAGGTGGTGGCGCGCGCGCGCCACATCCTCGAGGCGAGCGACGAGGTGGTGGCGCTCGCCCGCAGCCGCCGCGACCCGCTCGCAGGGCGGCTGCGGGTCGCGCTGCTGCCGACCATCGGCCCGTACCTGCTGCCGCGGGTGATGCGCGCGCTGCGCAAGGGCCTGCCCCGGCTCGAGCTGCGGCTCTACGAGTACCAGACCGCGCCGCTGCTCGAGAAGCTGCATGCCGGGGAGCTCGACCTCGGGATCCTGGCGCTGCCGGTCGAGCTCGCCGGACTCGAGGCCCGCGAGCTCTACAGCGAGCCCTTCGTCGTGGCGCTCCCGCAGCGCCATGCGCTCGCCGCGCGCGAGGCGCTCAGGACCAACGACCTGCGCGGCGAGTCGCTGCTGCTGCTCGAGGACGGGCACTGCCTGCGCGATCAGGCGCTCGAGGTCTGCGGTCGCGCGGGTGTGAGGGACAGCCCCGACTTCCGCGCCACCAGCCTCGAGACGCTGCGCCAGATGGTGGCGACCGGCGCCGGAGTGACGCTGCTGCCCGAGCTCGCCAGCCGCGGCGCCTACGGCCTCGCGCAGGGGGTTGCGATCCGTCCGTTCGTGCGTCCGGCGCCGTCGCGGCGCATCGGCGCGGTGTGGCGCCGCAGCAGCGCGCGCCGCGAGGCGATCGAGGCGCTCTGCCGGCTGATCGCCGGCCACGCGCGGTGAGCGCCCCCGCCTCACCCGCTGCCGGCCCAGCGGCGGGCCCGCTGCCCGTGCCGGTAACGCTGCGGGCGCGTGACGGACGCGCCCTCGGGGGGCTGTGGCTCGAAGCGCGCAGCGCACGCGGCGCGCTGGTGGTCAACGGCGCCACCGGTTTTCCCCGCGAGTTCTATCTGAAGTTCGCGGCTTACTGTGCCGCGCGCGGCTACCAGGCGCTCGTCTACGACTACCGCGGCATGGGCGCATCAAGGCGCGCGCCGCTCGCGAGCGAGCCGGCGCGCATGAGCGACTGGGGCCGGCTCGACATGCCGGCGGCGCTCGCTTACCTCGCGGAGCGCTTCCCGCAGCTGCCGCTCGTCACGGTCGGCCACAGCGTCGGCGGGCAGATGATCGGCTGCATGCACAACCAGGCGCTCGCCCGGGCCCACCTCATGATCGCCACCTCGATCGGCTACTGGCGGGCCCTGCGCGCGCCGTTCCGCTACCAGGCGCTGCTCTTCTGGAAGCTGTACGGTCCGCTGGCGCTGAAGCGCCGCGGCTGCGTGCCGCGCGGGCTCCTGTGGCGGGGCGAGTCGCTGCCGCGCGGCGTGTTCCTCGAGTGGCGGCAGTGGTGCCTGCATCCCGATCACTTCGCCTCCGACCTCACGGCGGGCGCACTGCGCGACAGCCAGTTCGCGGCGGTGCGCTCGCCGATCCTCGCCTGGAGCTTCAGCGACGATCCGATCGCCACCCCGGCGGCGGTCGCGGCGCTGCTCAGGTTCTATCCGAACGCCGTCATCGAGCGGCGCGCGACCACGCCCGCCGGGGCGGGAGTGCGCGCCATCGGCCACCACGGCTTCTTCGCCGAAGGTCATCGCGACACACTGTGGCGAAGCGCGCTCGACTGGCTCGACGCGCACTCGGGCTGAGGGGCGGGTTGCGCTCAACCCGCTGAGGCTGCATCCGGCGCCGGTGCTCCGGAGCGCGATCGCGCGCCCCGGGAGGCGCGCGCCAACGCGATGCCGGCCAGCACGAGACTTCCGCCGACAAGCTGCCGGGGCGCAAGCCGCTCATCGAGCAGCAGCCAGGCGTACCCGGCTGCGGCCACTACCTGCAGGTAGAGCCCCACCGAGCCCAGGGTGGCGGGCAGATGGGCGAGGGCGTATGCGATCAGACTCTGCCCGAGCGCCTGGGCCGAGAGGGCGCAGCCCAGGAGCACCAGCCAGCCGTACCCGGTGTGCGGCAGGAACTGCTCCCGGAGCGCAAGCGGCAGCAACAGCAGGCTGAAGATCAGCGTGCTCGCGAACATGACTACGCCGGTGCCGTGGCGGGCGCGCAACCGCGCCACCGCCAGGATGTAGGCGGCGTAGAACCAGGCGGCGCCGAGCGCGAGCACATCGCCCGCGAGCCCGTGAGCGCCCGGGACGAGCTTGGGGCTCACGATGAGGAGCATTCCGCCGAAGGCGAGCAGCGTCGCCAGCAGAAACCCGAGGCGCGGCCGCTCGCCCCACAACGCCCAGGCGAGGATCGTCACGACGATCGGCGCAGTGTTGGCCTCGAGCGTCGAGGCGGCGACCGAGTTACGCACCAGCGACAGGTGCCACAGCCCGATGTCTCCGGCGAAGAACACTCCGGCCCAGAAAAACAGCGGGTCGAGGAGCGGGGCAGCCCGAACGGGTGCCACAGCCCGCACCGCGGCGCGGCGCTCGATGAGCGCCCACAGCGCGAGCAGTGGCAGCGCCAGCGCACCGCGCCAGAACGCGGTGGCGACCGGACCGGTCGCGGAGATTCTCACGAAAATGCCCGAGCTGCCGATCGCCAGCGCACCGGCCAACAGCGCCACCAGGGCGGGAAGTTCCGAGCGCTCGGGCCTCATGACGTTCGGCTGCTGCAGATCATAGTCGGTCGCGCCGGGAAGCGTCTGGCATAATCGCGCCGGTGCGCGTAGCGAATCTCCTGGTGCCGAGCGCAGCGGCCGTGGCGATGCTCGCGTCGCTGCCGGTGCGCGCGCAACCGGGCAACCCGCCCGCCGCGAGCGCGACTGCGCTCGCGGTCGCGGACGCCTGGGTGCGTGCGGCCCCCGGCGCGGACGTGGCCGCCGCCTACATGAAGCTGCACAACCGCGGCCCGAGCGAGCTGGTCGTGATCGCGGTGCGCACGGCGCTCGCCCGCGAGGCGATGATTCACGAGACCCGCATCGAGCGCGGCGAGTCCACCATGCGCGCGCGCGAGCGGGTAGCCGTGGCCCCGGGCGCCAGCGTGGCGCTCTCCCCCGGCGGGCTGCACGTCATGCTGCGCGGCCTCGCCCACCCGCTCGCCGTCGGGGAGGAGGTGCGGCTCGAGCTGCTGCTCGCGGGTGGGGGGAGCGTCGCGGTGAGCGCGCGCGTGCGGCCGTTGAACGCCGAGTGACCGCTCCCGACTCAGCGTCCGATCACGTCACACCCTACGATCGCTGCGCGTGGGGCGATACGCAGACCGAGCAGTGGCTCGCCTGCGGCGCGCACGCCGCCGAGCTCGGCGCCTTCTTCGGCGCCGGCGAGTACCGCGAGCTCGCGCGCCTGGCGCGCGCCGCGCAGCGCGCCCCGCTCGCCGACCCCGCGCTGCAGGTGCTCATCGTGCCGGGCATCATGGGCTCGCAGCTCGGCCTCAAACGTCCGCGGCCGCTGCCCGACGATATCGTGTGGCTCGATCCCATCGACATCCAGCACGGCCGGCTCGCGGCACTGCGCCTGCCGCAGTCCGCGCCCGTGGTGCCGCTCGGCGCGGTGCTCTACTCGTACCTGCGCCTCAAGCTGCGGCTGCGTGCCCACGGCTTCGCGGCCGAGCTCCACGACTACGACTGGCGGCAGGCAGTGACGGTGAGCGGCCGGGCGCTCGCCGCACGCCTCGCGGGCGGCGCGCGCTGCGCGCTGGTGGCGCACAGCATGGGCGGGCTCATCGCGCGCGCCGCGCTCGCACTGCCCGGCACCGCACGGGTCGAGCGCGTGATCCTCCTCGGCACGCCGAACTGCGGCTCGTTCGCCGCGGTGCAGGCGCTGCGCGGCACGTATGCCGTGGTGCGCAAGGTGGCGCGGCTCGCCGGGCAGGCGAGCGCCGAGAGCCTCGCCGAGCAGATCTTCAGCACCTTTCCGAGCCTCTACGACCTGCTGCCGACGGGCAAATGCAGCCCGCGCAGCGATTTTCTCGACGCGGCGACCTGGCCGCGCGCCGGACCACGGCCCCGCGCTGCGCTGCTCGCCGCGGCGCGGGCCACCCAGCGCCTGCTCGCCGCGCCCGACGGACGCTTCGCGGCCGTGATGGGCGTCGGCGAGGAAACCGTCACCGCCGCCGAGCGCCGCGGGGAGGACTTCGTCTACACCCTGACGCGGCACGGCGACGGCACGGTGCCGGCGGTGAGCGCGGCGCTTCCCGGGGCGCGGACCTACTGTGCACGCGTCGCACACAGCGACCTCACCCGCGACCCGCTGGTGGCGGCCGCGGTAGCAGATCTGCTCGCGCGCGGCAGCACGCGGCGGCTGCCGCCGGGCCCGCCGGCCGCCGGCCGGGCCGAGGCGCGGGTAAGCGATACGCAGCTGCGCCGCACGCACACGCGCAAGGTGGACTGGGCGGCGCTCTCACCCGATGCACGACGCGAGTTCCTGGAGAACCTCAACGAGCCTCCAGGGCTCACGCTGCGGGTGCCGGCGGCGCGCCGCCGGGTCAGGCGGCGCTAGCGCCTCAGGCGAACAGCGCCGCGATCTGCTCGCGCTGGCGCGCGTCCGGCAGCCGCCCGTGGCCGGCGGCGAGATTGTCCCTGAGGTGCGCGGCGCGCGCGGTCGCGGGAATGATGCAGGTGACTGCGGGATGCGAGCCGATGAACTTGAGCGCGAGCTGCCCCCAGCTGGCCGCATCGAGGTCCGCGGCCCACGCGGGCAGCGTCCTGCCGCGCGTCGCGGCGAACAATGCCCCGTCCTCGAACGGGCGGTTGACGAGCACCGCCACGCCGCGGTCGGCCGCGAGCGGCAGCAGCCGCCGCTCGGCGGCGCGGGTCACCGGGGAGTAGTTGAGCTGCACGAAGTCGAGCGGCTGGCGGGCAATGACCCGTTCGAGATCCGCCTGGCCGGCGACGGTGTAGTGCGTGACGCCCAGGTAGCGCACCACGCCCTGCTCCTTCATGGCGCGCAGGGTCTTCAGCTGCGTGTCGAGATCGAGCAGGTTGTGCACCTGGATGAGATCGAGGCGCGGGGTCTTCAGCAGCTGTGCCGAGCGGCTCATCTGCTCGCGGCCCGAGCGCTCGCCGCGCGTCCAGACCTTGGTGGCGAGAAACACGCGGCGGTGCATCGCGGGGGTGAGCAGCGCCCCGAGCACGCCTTCGGCGGTCGAGTACATGGGCGAGGTGTCGATGAGGCGCGCTCCGGAGGCGAAGAACACCTCGAGAACCTCCGCGAGCGGTGCCCGCTCGGCGGGGGAGTCGCCCACCTCGAAGCTCCTCGAGGTCCCGAGCCCGATGATCGGCAGCTCCTCGCCGCTCGAGGGAATGCGGCGCTTGAGCGGCGCCTCGTCCGCGGCGGCGGTGCGCGCGGCCAGCGCGCCGGCCACCGCGAGCTTCGCCCCTTCCGCGAGCATTTCGCGCCGGTTCACCGGGCCCTCGGCTGCGGCCGGCACACCTCAGACGAGCGACGCATCGGTGTCGGCGACGCTCGTGCCGCCCGCTTCCACCACGCGCGCGAGCGCCAGCGCCGCGGGCAGCACCTGCGCGGCGTAAAAAGCCGCGGTACGCAGCTTGGCGGCATAGAACTCGCGCTCGCTGCCGCCACCGCTCCTGGCGGCGGCGAGCGCCGCGGACCTGGCCATCAGCCACCCGCCGCTCACATAGCCGCACAGCTTCAGATACGGCACCGACACCGCCTGCGCGCGCTCCGGGCGGCTCCCGAGCGCCTCGAGCAGTGCGCGCGTCGCGCGCGCCAGCAGGCCGACCGCCTCGAGGGCGGCGCCGCGCACCGCGGCGACCGTGGCATCGCTCTCGGGCAGCGCGCGCAGCTCCCGCTCCATGTCGGTGAGCAGCGCAACCATGGCTGCGCCGCGATCGCGGGCGAGCTTGCGGCCGATGAGATCGTTCGACTGGATCCCGGTGGTGCCCTCGTAGATCGTGGTGATGCGCACGTCGCGCACGTACTGCGCCGCGCCGGTCTCCTCGATGAAGCCCATGCCGCCGTGCACCTGCACGCCGATCGCCGCCACCTCGTTGCCGATCTCGGTGCACCAGCCCTTGACGATCGGCGTCAGCAGCTCGCCGCGCGCCTGGCTCGCGGCGCGCACTCGCGCATCCGGGCTGTGCGTGGCGAGATCGAACTGCAGCGCCGCGTAGAGTGTGAGGGCCCGCGAGGCCTCGGTCTGCGCCTTCATGGCGAGCAGCATGCGCCGCACGTCCGGGTGGTTGACGATCGGCGCGGCCGTGCCGGGCGGCATCCCGGGCGGGCGTCCCTGTACGCGCGTACGCGCCCACTCGGCGGCTCGCTGGAAGGCCCGTTCGCCGACTGCGTAGCCCTCGCCCCCGACCGAGAGCCGGGCGCTGTTCATCATGATGAACATGTGCTCGAGGCCGCGCCCGGGCTCGCCGACGAGCTGCGCCCTCGCCCCGGCCTGCTCGCCGAAGGCGAGCACGCAGGTCGGGCTCGCGTGGAGGCCGAGCTTGCGCTCGATCGAGAGGCAGCGCACGTCGTTGCGTGCGCCGAGGGAGCCGTCGGCGTTCACCAGCACCTTGGGCACGATGAACAGCGAAATGCCCTTTACCCCCGCGGGCGCGCCCTCGATGCGGCCCAGCACCATGTGGATGATGTTGGTGGTGAGGTCGTGATCGCCCCAGGTGATGAAGATCTTCTGGCCGAAGAGGCGGTACGCGCTGCCGTCCGCGACGGCGCGGGTGCGTACCGCGCCGAGGTCCGAGCCCGCCTGCGACTCGGTGAGCACCATCGTGCCGCTCCACTCCCCGCTCACCATCTTCGGCAGAAAGAGGCGCTGCTGCGCGGGGGAGCCGGTGAGCCCGAGCGCGTGCGCCGCGCCGTGGGTGAGCATGGGGCCGAGCTTGAAGGCGAGATTTGCCGAGCCCCAGAACTCCCCCACCGCGCTCACCAGCACGCGCGGGACCGGCTGGCCGCCGAACTCGGCCGGCGCGCCGAGCGCGGGCCAGCCGCCGGCGACGAACTGCTGGTAGGCGGCGCGAAACCCCGGCGCCGTCACCACACCCTGCGGCGTCCAGCGCGCGCCCTCGACGTCGCCCGGCCGGTTGAGCGGATCGAGCACGGTCTGCGCAAAGCGCGCGGCTTCCTCCAGCACCGAGCGGCCGAGCTCATTGGAGTACTCGGCGAGTCCCGGGCAGGCACCGAGCGAGCCGGCGCCGAGCAGCTCCTCGAGGACGAAACGCATCTCCCGCAGTGGCGCCCGGTACATGACCCTCCCGACTTCCCGCAGTGTAGCGGGTCTTCAGGCGCGGCCGGCAGCCGGCAGCGCGAGCGCGGGAACGATGTTCGCGGCGAGAAAATCGACGAACTGCTGCACCCGCGGATCGGACTCGAGTGTGGCGGGATAGAGCGCGTAGAGCGCTTCGGCCGGCGGCACCGTCCATTCGGCCAGCACCGCCTTCAGCCGTCCGGTGGCGAGTCCCTGGCGGCACAGGAACTCCGGCAGCAGTCCCACGCCGAGCCCGGCTGCGGTGGCGGCGTGCAGCACCGCGGGATCGTCCACCGCGAGCTTCGGGGTGAGCGGCACCTCGGCGCGCTGCGCGCCGCGGGCGAGCACCAGGCGAAACTCGGCCGTTCCCGAGACTTCGGGCGTGAGGAGCGCGTGGGCGCGCAGCTCGTCGGGACGGGCGGGGGTGCCGTGCTTCTGCAGATACGCGGGGGTCGCGCACAGCAGCGCCGGCGGCGCGCCGAGCAGACGCTGCGCGACGCCCAGGTCGGCCGGCGGCCGGGTGCGGATCGCGACCTCCCAGCCGCCGTCGGCGAGCTGCTTTTCCTCGAGCGCCACCTCGAGCGGCACCTGCGGGAAGGCCTCGAGGAAGCGCGGCACGAGCGGCGAGAGCAGCACCCGACCGTAGGTCGGATCGGCAACCACCCGCAGCGGCCGGCCTTCGGGAGAGTGGAGCTTGGCGATCGCGCCGCGTGCACCGTCGGACTCCTCGGCGATGCGCCGCGCGTGCGGGTACACGAGCCGGCCCGCCGAGGTGAGGGCGATTCGCCGCGTGGTGCGCTCGAGCACGCGTACGCCGAGCACATGCTCGAGGTCGGCCACGGCGCGGCTAACGGCGGCCTTCGGTACTCCGAGGGCGCGCGCGGCGGCGGAAAAGCCATTGAGGTCCACAACCTTCGCCAGTATCGCAAGCTGCGCGGGCGTCCAGATGAGGTTCATGGCGGCTCCAATCCCCGGTGACCTGCGAGCTATTGTTTCACCTGGGAAGCGCGGATGCCAGCCGCGGCGGCTACAATCCACGACCCCGGCGCAAATCCGGGTGGCTCCCGAGGATTCGACATGAAAATCTCGATGCATGCGCTGTCGGTGGAAGTCTTCACCAACTCGCTCAGCCGCCTGGCGGCGTTCCTCGAGAAGGCAGCGGCGCATGCCGAGCAGCGCAAGATCGATCCCGCCGTGCTGCTCGGCTCGCGCCTCGCGCCCGACATGTTTCCGCTCATGCGCCAGGTACAGATCGCCTGCGATCTCGCCAAGAACTCCGTGGCGCGGCTCGCCGCCCGGGAGCCGCCGCGCTTTGCGGACACCGAGACCACGTTCGAGCAACTGCAGGCGCGCATCGCGCGCTGCCTCGACTACCTCAGGAGCGTGCCAGCGGCCGCGCTCGAGGGTGCCGAGACGCGCGATATCACGGTGCCGGCCGGCGAGCGCACGCTCGAATTCAAGGGGCTTGATTTCCTGCAGCGCTGGGCGATCCCGAACGTGTTCTTCCACGTGACGACCGCGTACTGCATCCTGCGCCACAACGGCGTCGAGCTCGGCAAGCGCGACTTCATCGGCCGTTAACTCATTTCAATATGACAAATGACCCCGCGCCTGTCGCGCTTTGCTAACAGAACGCGAAGGCAATCACGGCAGCCGCGGCGGCCGGCTGCCACCCTGACGGCGTGAGGGAAGCGGGCGCTTTTGAGGGGTGCACGCTCGCGTATCGGGTCCAGTAAGGAAAAGCCGCTTTGCCACCAAAAGCCATGGCCGCCCGCTCGGCAGGTGCGCCCGCGCTGACTGCGGTGTCGGTCAACGAGCCGGTGTCGATCCCCGCACTCGGTCAGCAGCTGCGCGCGGTGCTGCCCGAGCGACGGTTGCATTCGGTCTCGCTCTGGGATCACGAAGGCAACGTGCTGTGGCTGAGCGAGGGTGCGCTCGGGCCCGACGAGAATATGCTGGTGCTCGAGGCCATCGAGCAGCTCACCACCGACCTTTCGCTCCCCTGCCAGGAAACCAGCGTCGAGGACGGCCGGCTCGCCGTGTTCCTGCCGGTGCGCGCGCCGAGCGGTGCCCCGGTCGGCGTCGCCATGATCCTCGCGGAGAGCAAATCGGTCGGCGACGACACGCTCGAGCGCCTCACCGCGGGTCCGGTGCGCGCCATCATGCAGCGCCTCGCGGTGCTGCTGAAGCCCGCCGCGCCGGCAGCCGACGGCCCGGCGGCCGCGATCCCCGTGCTCGATCTCGATCTCGACCCCGATTCGACTCAGCCCGCGGTACTGCCCGCTCCGCCCGCGGAGCCACCGCCCGAGCCCGCACCCGAGGATCGGCAGTTGATGACGAGCGAGGAGATCGACGACATCCTGGAGCTCGAACTCGCTCCCGATGAGCCGATCGCCGTGACTCCCGTCAGCGTGACGCCCCGCGGCATCGCGCCCGTGAACGGCCGGCCGGCGAATCTCCCGCCCGCGAGCCCGGCGGCCGCCAGAAACACCCCGCGTCCCGTACCGGCCGTGCCGGCTGCTGCGAAAGCAGCGCTCGCGAAGGCCGCGCCCGCGAAGGCGGCGCCGGCGAAGGTGGCACCGGCGAAGGCCGCGCCCACGAAAGCGGCACCCGTCACCCGCGCTCCGCCGCCGCCGCCGGCGCACGCGGACGAGCCGGCGAGCGAGAACTCGCGTTCAGACATGGTGCGTCTGGAATTCATTCCCGAGCCGCCGGTCGTGAACGCGGCCCCGATCCAGCTCGCCCCCGCCACCGCGGCAACCACCGGGCGCCTGCCGCGCCCCGCTGCGGCGGTGGCGCCGGCCCCCCCCGTGGCGGTGCCCCGGCCGGCACGCGTGCTGCCCCCGCCCGAGGTCCCCGTCCCGGCGCCCGCGCCGGTCGCGACGACCCGCAACCCGGTCCCCGCGCCGGACATCGCTCCGGCCACGAGCAGCTCGGTCGTGCATGGCGCCGCCGATTCCGGCCCGCCGCTCAACCTGCTGCCCTTCGCCAAGCTGCGTGCCGGCGGCCAGACACGCCGCTTCCAGGTGCAGCTGCGCGGCCCGACGGCGCAACGGGATCCCGCGGTGCTCGATGCACTCGTGCTGCAGCGCCTGGTCGGCTGGCTCGGCAGCAACCGCGCCGCGTGGACTGCCCAGCCGACGAGCTTCACCGTGAATCTCTCGATCGCCACGCTCGAGGACGAGCACTTCGCGCACAAGGTGGGTGCGGTGCTGAATGCCAGCGGCATCGCCGGCGAGACGCTCGGTTTCGAGATCGCAGAGTCCCTGTGCGCGCAGCGCCGCGCCCTGGTCGAGCGGTTCCTCGTGCAGTGCGAGAAGCTCGGCGCCTGGGTGGTGATCGATGACTTCAGCCTCGATTCGCAGGTGCTGCCGCTGCTGTGTTCGAAGGCGGTGCGGCTGCTGAAGATCGATCCGCGCCTCACCTCAACAGCGCTGCGCGACAAGCTGGCGCAGGCGACCGTGGTCGCGACGCTGCAGGCGGCGAAGGTGCTCGGCATCCACTGCTCGGCGAAGAAGGTCGACTCCCCCGCCTCGCTCCAGTGGCTGACCGCGATCGGCTGCGATTTCGCACAGGGGACGGCGCTCGCCACCGCGCACCCGCTCGAGGCCCTCGCGAGCTCGCCCGACTCGACGCCCGTTTCCGGCCGATAAAACCCGATCAGATTCAATCTCTTGTAAAGGCAGCGCTCCCGCCGGATCCGGCGTGGCGCGACCCCGCTGTCTGCGATGAAACGAGCCCGCGGTGCGTCCGCAACCGCGACCGGCGGCTCACGGTATGCCCTAAGCTTGTCCGTCAGGCCCCGGCGGCGAGCGCGGCGGGCTGCCGGGTGCGCCCATGAAGATGCCGACCATCGAGCAATTCCGTTCCAACCGCAACGTGCTGTTCTGGAGCCTGCACGCGGCGGGCTGGGCTGCGTACGGCATCACCCAGTACTTCGGCGCGCTGCTCTACGAGAAACCCTCGAGCTACGCGCGCGTGATCGCGGTGGCGGCGATCGCCGGGTTCATGCTCTCGATGCCGATGCGCTTCGTCTACCGGCGGCTGTGGGGCCGGCCGCCGCGCACCATGATCCTCGGCGTGCTCGGCACCTGCTACGTCACCGCGCTCGCGCTGCGCATCGTGATCAACCTCGCCTACAAGCAGTTCGTCGAGCCGGACTGGCAGGCGCAGACGCTGTTCGAGCTGTTCGGCGGAGCGCTCTCCACCACCTACCTGCTGCTGTGCTGGAGCGTGCTGTACTTCGGCATCAAGTTCTACGAGTCCCAGCGCCAGCAGGAGGAAGCGATGCTCAAGGCGGTGGCGCTCGCGCAGGAGGCGCAGCTGAAGATGCTGCGCTACCAGCTCAACCCGCACTTCCTCTTCAATACGCTGAACGCCATCTCGACGCTGATCCTCGACAACCAGAACCGCAAGGCGAACCACGCGGTCACGCGGCTGTCGGAGTTCCTGCGCTACACGCTCGACCAGGATCCCATGAAGAGAGTCACCCTGCGCCAGGAGATCGAGGCGCTCGACCTGTATCTCGGCACCGAGCGGCTGCGCTTCGGCGAGCGGCTGCGGCTCGAGTACGCGATCGAGGAGCAAGCGCTCGATGCGCTGGTACCGAGCCTGCTGCTGCAGCCGCTGCTCGAGAACTCGCTGAAATACGCGGTCTCGGGGCGCGAGCAGGGCGGCCTGGTGCGCATCGAAGGGCGCGTGCGCGAAGGACTGCTCGAGCTCTCGGTGATCGACGACGGACCGGGTCTGCAGCCGGGCGCCGCCGCGGGCGAGCGGCGCGGCGTCGGGCTCGCCAACACCCGCGAGCGCCTCGCGGTGCTCTACGGGGCGAACTGCCGCTTCGCCACGCTCAACAGCCACCCGGGACTGCGGGTAGACATGGGATTGCCGCTCGAGAAGGCGCCGCCGGGCGAGGCTGCGCGCGGCGCGCCGGCGGTGCGCGCCACGGGCGGAGCGCGCGGGTGAAAGTCCGCACGCTCATCGTCGACGACGAAGTACTGTCGCGGCGCGGGGTGGAGCTGCGGCTGCGCGCCCTCGGGGATTTCGCGATCGTGGCCCAGTGCGCCACCGGACGCGAGGCGCTCGCAGCCATCCAGCAGCTCCACCCCGATGTGGTGTTTCTCGACATCCAGATGCCGGGCATGTCGGGCTTCGAGGTGCTGGCGCACCTGCCGCAGGAGTCGCTGCCGATCATCGTGTTCGTCACGGCCTACGACCAGTACGCCATCCGCGCCTTCGAGGCGCGCGCCATCGACTACCTTCTCAAGCCGATCGACGAGGGGCGCTTCGCGACCGCCATCGAGCGGGTGCGCGAGCACCTGCGGGCCCGCACCGCGGCCGCGCAGCGCGATCGCCTGCTGGAGGTCATCGCCGAGATCACCGGCTGCGGGCAGCTCGCGCTCGAGGAGCTGCTCGAGCACGGACCCAAGGCGCTCACGGGCAAACGCCCGGAAGTGCTGCCGATCCGCCAGGGACGCGAGACGGTGCGGGTACCGGTCGCCTCCATCCAGTGGATCGATGCGGCGGGCGACTACATGTGCATCCACGCCGCGGGCGAGACCCACATCCTGCGCGGCACGATGAAAGAGCTCGAGGAGCTGCTCGATCCGCGGCTCTTCCAGCGCGTGCACCGCTCGACCATCGTCAACCTGCGCCTCGTGAAGAGCCTGCGCGCGCACATGAACGGGGAGTACTTCCTCACGCTCCAGGGCGGGCACGAGCTGAAGCTCTCGCGCACCTACCGGGACAAGGTCGAGTATTTCCTCTCGGGCTCGGCCAGCTGAGCCGGCCGTGACGCAGTTCGCACCGCCCGCGGGCAGGCTCGGCGGTGAGACGTGCGTCACGAACGCGCCCGGGCGGGTGGCGATGTGTGAGCCACCGCGAGGCGCGCCCGGGCGACCGGTTGCTTAGATATGTCCCATATGGAAGCCGCTCGCCCGTCGCTCGAGCCCCTGCCCGATCTGCCGTCCGAGGAACCGGCGGCGCTCGTCCCCACGCCCCGGGCCGCAGCTTCCGCCGCACCCGCCAGCGGGCCGCAGCCACCGCCGGTCGCGTCCCCGGCGGCCGACGCCGACACGACGCAGACGCTCGAGTTCATCGATCCGGAGCTGCTGCTCGCCCCCGCCGACACGCTGGCGGCCAAACCCGCCCCGGAGCCGCCGGCCCAGGTGCTGCTCGAGATCGACCCGCAGGCCCCTCTCGAGCTCGCGGTGGAAGAGCCTCCGCGGCCGCCGGCGGCTGCGGCCGCGGCACCCCTGCCGGATCCTGCGGCCGACCTGCTCGCGCTGACGCCGGAGCGAACGCCCGCATCCAAGCCGGGTCCGGCGCGACCCGGCGTACCGCCCGTCGTACACGCCGCACGCGCACCCTCCGAGGCCACACCGGTGCTCGTGCCGCTCGCCAAGCGCGCCTCCCTGAGCGCCGCGGCCGCCAAGCTCGCCGCGGCGGCGGCGAGCCAGCAGCAGGGGGCCAGCCCCGCCAAGGCCGCGCCACCCGTCAATCCCTCCGCGACCCCGGAAAAGTCGACGCCGCCGCCTCCCCCGGCGGTGCGTCCCGCAAAGCCTGCGGCCTCCAGGGCGGCCGAGGCCCCGTCGCTGGCGGCCTGGGCGAGTGCCCGCGCCGCTGCGGCGCCGCCACCTGCGAAAACCGGGCCGGGCCGGGCAATGCACCCCGGCGCGCCGCCTGCCAAGGCGGCCACTCCGCCGGCCGTGAGCACGCCGAAGCGTCCGGCGCCCCCGCCCGCCTCCGCACCCGCGGCCGCAGCGCCCGTGGTTGCAGCGCCCGCGTCCGCCCCCATGGACCGGGACTTCATCGCCCGCAATCAGGTGGTCGAGCGTTACCTCTCCGGGCGGCTGCCGCTCAAGGCGGCGACGGGATTCGAGCGCTACTGCCGCGAGCATCCGCAGCTTCTCGATGAAATCGGGCTGCCGGAGCGGGTTAACGCGGGGCTGCGCCTGCTCGAGGCGAGTGGCAAGCCGGAGCCGTGGGAGGAGGCAGCCCGCCCCGTCTGGCAGCGGCCCCAGGTGACCCTCGGACTCGCCGGTGCGGTGGCGCTGCTCGCGGTCACGCTCGGAATCGTCGCCGGCTTCAGTGCCAGCAAGAGCCACCGGATCGCTGAGCTCGAACGGGCGGCGCACGACCGCACGCTCGACGCTGCGACCAGCACCCGCGAGATCCGCCTGTTGCCGAGCCGCTCGGGAGCCTCCAACGCTCCGGCGATCACCATCGGCGGCGGCCGTGATGCTCAGCTCGTCGACTTCCGCATCGACGAGTCGCGCTCCCCCTACCGGGTGTTCCGCGTCACCATCGACCGCATCGACCAGGGTCGCGTCATGGTGCTCGACAATCTCAGCAAGGACTCCAACGGGCACCTGCGCATTGCACTCAACAGCACCGCGCTCGGTCCCGGCAACTACCAGCTCACCATCGAGGGGCTCACCATGCGCCTCGAGCCACAGCCCGATTCCTGGGTGACGATCGGCGTGGTGCGCTGAGAATCCCGGCCCTCGCGGCCGTCCCCGCGGCTCAGAAGTCGACCGTCGTCACCGCATTTGCGGTCACGGTGACCGGCTGCCCGTACAAGTCGAAGTGGATGGGGTTCGACGCGAGCGCTTCCTCGTCAACGGTCGGATCGTCCGCATCGCAGGTGAAGGCCACGGTGTAAGTCCCGGCCGGCAGGAATGCGACGCTGTAGGCGTACACGCTCATCGAATTGAGCGCCGCGGTGGTCGTGGTCAGAGGCTCGACCAGCGGCGCGGTGTCGGTATCGGTCGCGCCGGCCGGCGGATTGTAGATGTCGTCCGGCTGGGCGTTGGCCCCGGGATAGACGTACACCACCGGCGCGTGCGTGCCGCAATTCGGCCACGCCGCGAGCGTCGTCGGCTGGAAGGTGCCCGAAACCGTGCCCACCTGGGCGTTGTCGACCAGCCGCAGCACCGGCTTCAGCAGGTAGTCGGGCGACTGACCCGCTGGTGCGATGAGCGATTTGCTGAGTACGAAATCGACCGTGAAGTCCGCGACCCCCCCGACCGGCATGGTGAAGCCCTGGATGAGCTTGAGCCCGGTCTCCGCACCGCTCGGGATGACGAGGTTATGCTGGCCGGTGGAATCGACGACGTAGGACACCCCGGGAGTGGTGTCGACCATCAATCGCACCCACTGATAATCCCCCGCCGGTATCACGGCCCCGTTGAGGAAGGTGCCGGTCGTGCCGTTCTGCAGCGTGAGGAGGTCGAAGCCCCTCTGCGGCGTGAAATTGAAATCGAGCGGATTGCCGCTGGCGGGCTTCACCTCGACGCCCGAGAACTGAATCCAGACCTTGCTGACGCCGCTCACGGCGGCGTCGGTGAGCCCCAGATTGAGCGTCGACATGCCCGAGCCGGAGCCCCCGCCGCACGATGCCAGCAGTAGCGCACCAGCGGCGGCGGCCAGGGCCGTAGCCGGTCCCGAACTGTTCATGGTCATACTCCTGGCTCTTCGCTGAAGCGCGCAGGCTAGCGCGCAGCTCAGGGCGCGTCCCGCTGTCGCCGTTCGCATACACAGTCCGGCGCGGGTTCGTCCCCGCGAACGGCTGCTTCCTAACACCGCCAGCCGGCATCGTCACAAAGCGCGGTGGCCCGCTCCGGCCGAGGCTATGTTCCGCGCCACGCAGGTCGCAAGTCAGCGCGCGCCGTGACGCGCCGAGCGGCTGTCGCGGCACGACAACGCAGCGGCGCGGGGCCGTCGCGGTCAGACAGGGGAGCGAGACATGCTGCTCAGAGACGGCTTCGTTGCGGATTGGGGTCCCGGCCGGCGCGCCATGCGCACGATCCGCCGGCGGAGCATCGGCGTCGCGGCAGCGCTGTGGGCGCTCGCCGCCTCGGCGCAGACCCCGCCGGCGCAGCCCGCGGCCGGCGAGGCGCCGGTTCTCCAGGAAGTCATCGTCACCGGCTCGCGCATCGCCGCGCCGAACGAGACCAGCACCAGCCCGATCCAGGTGATCTCGGCGAAATCGATCGAGACCACCGGCAAGACCGACATCAGCGACATCATCACGCAGCTGCCGCAGAACTTTAACAACGGCCTCGGCCAGGATCTCGGCAACGGCACCAGCGGTCTCACCACCGCGGGCGGCGTGTCGACTGCGGACCTGCGCGGCCTGGGTCCCAACCGCACCCTGGTGCTGGTCGACGGACGCCGGCTCGGCCAGGGGTCTCCGTATACCGCCATCCAGTCACCGGCACCCGATCTCGATCAGATTCCGGCCGGGCTCATCGACCGGGTCGAGGTCGTTACCGGCGGCGCCTCCGCGGCCTACGGGTCGGACGCCATCGCGGGCGTCATCAACTTCATCATGAAGAAGAATTTCCAGGGCCTGCAGGTCGACGGGCAGTGGAACGAGAACTGGCACGACAACCACGACACCTTCATGCAGAACCTGGTGACGGGGTTCGGCGCCACGCCCGCCACCGGTACGGCCCGCGACGGCCGCCAGCGAAACTTCGACATCCTGATGGGGACCAACTTCGCCGACAACAAGGGCAACATCACCGCTTACCTGAGCTACCGCCACGCCGACCCGGTGGCGAGCAACCAGCGCGACTTCGGCGGCTGCCAGCTCGACCCGGTGGGCGATGCCGCCGGCAACGTCACCGGCGTCGCCTGCGGCGGGTCGTCGAACTCCAACTGGTTCGAGCCGCTCACCGGCCCGAACGCGAACACCGTCTACAGCGTGCACGGGACGGGCTTCATCCCGCAGGGAACCGGAGTGGCCACGACACCCCCGGCCTCCTTCAACTCGCAGCCCTACATCTACATGACCCGCGAGGACGACCGCTACAACGCCGCGGTGCTCGCCCACGAGACGCTCTACGACGCGCTGCAGCCGTACGCCGAGTTCTATTTCATGGACGACAAGTCACACCAGCAGATCGCGCCGTCCGCACTCTTCAAGGATTCCAACCCGCTCGACCCCTTCGGCACCGGCGAATACCCGGTGAACTGCGACAACCCGCTGTTGAGCGCGCAGCAAGCCGGAATTCTGTGTTCGCCCGCGCAGCTGGCCTTCGTCGCCGCGACTCCCGGCCAGGCCTGCATCTTCAACACCGATCCGGTAACGGGCGCGGTTACCTCGCCCAACTGCTCCGATGTGCGCATCGGGCGGCGCAACGTCGAAGGCGGCGGACGCTCCTCCGACTACGAGCATGAGAACTACCGCGCGGTGTTCGGCACCCGCGGCGACTTCGCCGACGCCTGGCGCTACGACGCCTACGGGCAGTTCTACTACACGACCTTCTTCAACTCCAACCAGAAGTACCTGAGCTTCCAGGGGATCGACAACGCCCTGCAGGTGACGGGAACCGCCGCCAGCCCGCGCTGCATCAGCGGCGGGGCGTGCGTGCCCTACAATATCTTCTCCGACGGCGGCGTGACGCCCGCGCAGCTCCAGTACCTGTACCTGCTCGGCACCGCCCAGGGCACCTCGACGCTGCGCACGCTGCACGCGGAGCTCACCGGTCAGCTCGGCAAGTACGGCAT
>DASSQU010000121.1:0-2013 GCA_035702325.1 Steroidobacteraceae bacterium | reverse complement strand
GACAACCTTTGCGAAGGTCTGGAGTCGAGGCCCGTAGAGGCCCCAGGATGCGCGGGCGGCGCTGGGACGATGCTGAGCCTCACCCAGGCGCTCCGCGTGCGCCAGCGGGAGCCTGCGGCCTTGGCGAAGCCCTCGCGCGGTGCCCAGCGGGCCAGTGTTCGCCGTCGGCGCTTTTGCGCGGCGGGTCCTTCCGGTTCCGGAAAGCATGCTTTTCCGGGGGGCCGGGGTAGGCCGGGGTTTCATCCGGACAGCGGCGCGTGGGGTCGTGCTTCGGCCGCGACCCTAGAAATTTCAGGTTATCTACTGCGGCCACCGAAGCTTATCGGAGTTTGCATAAGCTTTGCCTGCATTTACCTCGACGACGGATTCAATTACAATAGTGCAAAACGAGGAGGTGCATCGACGTGCCGCCCGATCCGTTAACGAACCAAGAACGTGCCATCGTCAAGGCGCGCCTCACCTTGCCCACCGCTGCGCTGGGCACCGTGGGCCGCGCAGCCGGTCTCAAGGGCTCCGCCGCGGTGTGAGCCTGCCCCGGATTCGCGGACACCTCCGATGTGATGGAGGATGGAGTCCATGGCGAGAGCAAGACGGTCGTTCACGAAGGAGTACAAGGCCGAGGTGGTCAGGCTGATACGGACCAGCGGCAAGAGTGCTGGCGCGGTTGCCCGCGAGCTGGGCTTGACCGAGACCAGCGTGCGAGCCTGGGTGAAGCGGGCGGAAATCGACGATCGGAAAGACCCGCAGGGCCCGCTCACGAGCGAGGAGCGGGCAGAGAATAGCCGGCTCCGGCGCGAGCTCAAGACGGTGACGATGGAGCGGGATTTCCTCCGAAAAGCTGCAGCCTTCTTCGCCAGGAGCGGAAAATGAGCTTCGAGCTCATCGAGGCGGAGAAGGCGCACTACCCGAAAGCGCTGATGTGCCGGGCGCTCGGGCTCTCCCGCTCCGGACACCACTCCTACTCGACCCGCGGCCCATCGCGGCGCGCGCTCGAGGGACAGCAACTCGACGTGCTGGTGGCAGCGATCTTCGCCGAGTTGGACGGCCGGTACGGTGCACCTCGCATCGAGCGGGAGCTGCGCCGGCGCGGCCACTGCACGAGCAGGAAGCGAGTCGCGGCGTCTCTGAGACGTCAGGGCCTGGCTGCGCGACGGAGGCGGCGATGGAAGCAGACGACCGACTCCAGGCATGCCGAGCCGATCGCGCCGAACCGGCTGCAGCGCGATTTCACCGCCTGGGCGCCTGACCGTGTCTGGGTCGCGGACACCACCTACCTGCCGGTACTCGCTGGATTCATCTACCTGGTGGTGATCATCGACCTGTTCTCGCGCAGGGTTGTCGGCTGGACGGTCGGCGATCACCTCGACGCGGACCTCTCCACCGAGGCGCTGCAACGGGCGCTCGCCCGGAGGCGCCCGCGCCCGGGGCTCATCTTTCATTCGGACCGCGGCATTGAGTTCGCTGCCGAGCGGTTCAGGAAACAGCTCACCGCTGCTCGCGCCGTCCAGAGCATGAGCCGCAAGGGCGACTGCTGGGACAACGCCGTAGCGGAGAGCTTCTTCTCGACGCTCGAATTCGAGATGACGCCCAGCATCGCCTGGCGCAGCGCCCGCGACGCAGCACCCGAGTTGCACCAGTTCATCGAAGGCTATTACAACGCAACGAGGCTGCACTCACGCAACGACTACCGGAGCCCCAACGAAGCAGAAGCCCATTGGCGCCGCGGAACCTTGGCGGCGTAACCCGGGTGTCCGCGGAAACGGGGCAAGCTCAGTCGAACCCGGACCTGTCCAGTGGCATGGCACCGTGGACGCATGGCCTCGACTGGACCTACTTCGTCGTCGTCGACAGCAACGTCGACCTCTTCCTCGCCGCCAGCGGGTACTCCGGCGGGCGCAGCTACGATGCGCGGCGCGCCTTTGTGCAGAAGATCGCCGACCGCATCGACCTCCGACGGCTCGATCGCCGTCTGCGGAAGTACAACCCTCGCCTCGTCCAGCAGGCGATGAACCT
>DASSQU010000120.1:0-3958 GCA_035702325.1 Steroidobacteraceae bacterium | reverse complement strand
TCCATCCGGCAGGTACCGCCGGCGGCCAGGCGGTGCCCGCGCACTGGAAGTCGGTGGATCTGCTCGCCAGCCGCGAGCCGCTCGACGCCGCCGCGGACTGCGACCTGATCGGCCAGATCAGGCGGAAAGTGCTGCCGCTCTTTGCCATTCGCAGTCTCGAGTTCCACGCCGCCTGCGCCAGGGGCCAGGTGGTGATCGCCAGCACGCGCCTCAAGACGCAGGTACTGGCCCCCGACCCGAGCACCGCGGCCGCCGCTTCCGCATCCCGCTAGCGCTTCCGGCAGTGCGGATGGGAAACCGTCTCACAGTCGCGACGGCATCGACTTGCCTGCTGCTCGGCTGCGCAGCGGTGCGCGCCGCCGGCGCGCCCGGCCCGACGGCGATCCGCGCCGGAAACGCCCGCTTCGAGTTCCTCACGCCATCGCTCGTCAGGATGGAATACTCGCCCTCCGCGGCGTTCGTCGACGCGGCGACCGCGGTGGTGGAGAAGCGCAGCTGGCCGGCCGTCTCCCTCGAGCAGAGCCGCAGCGACGGCTGGCTCGTCGTCGTCACCGCGGCGATGAGGCTGCGCTATCGCGAGGGCTCGGGTCCCTTCGCTGCGGCAAACCTCGAAGTCAGCTGGCAGGACCGCGCTGGTCACACGCACGTCTGGCATCCGGGAGACGTCGATCGGGCGAATCTCGGCGGACTCACCCACTCGCTCGACAACGTTGACGCGACCAAGCTGCCCGCGGGCGAGATGGATCTCGGCAGCCCCGTCGACGTCGACATTCCCGGGATCGACGTGCCGCTCGCCAAGGCCAAGCCCGGATTGCTGAGCCGCAGCGGCTACGCCTTCCTCGACGACAGCGGGACTCCGGTGGTGAACGCGGCCGGAACCTGGATCGAGCCCCGCGCGGTGCGCAACGGTCAGGACTGGTATCTGTTCACCTACGACCGCGATTACGGCCGGGTGCTGAAGGAATACGCCGAGCTCTGCGGACCGATTCCGATGATTCCGCGCTACGTCCTCGGCGCGTGGATCACGGATCTCAACTTCGAGTACTTCCCCGGCACGCTCGAGTCCCGGCAGCCCGAGTTCGAGCGCTACGACGAGCGGCACCTGATGGATGAGGTCTCGCGGCTGCGTCGCGCGCGCATTCCGCTCGACGCGCTGGTGCTCGACTTCGCCTGGCACAACTACGGCTGGCAGGGCGGCTACGACTGGAGCCCGCTGATCCCGCATCCCGACGCGCTGTCGCGCTGGCTGCATGCACGGGGTGTCAAGCTCGCGCTCAACGATCATCCGGGCTACGCCAACACCGAGGAGAGCATCCTGTCTTTCAGCGACAGCCACGCTCCCGAGGTGCTCGAGGCGCTCGGGCGTGCCTGGCCGCCGAAACCGTCATTCGAAACGGACATCTCCAGCGCCTGGAGCTTCGCCACCGACCCCCGCGATGAGGGTCTCGCTCATCACTGGTATGCGGCGGTTCCTGATGCAGGACGCTGGCAGCCGGTCCGGATCGGGCCCTGGGAGAGCCAGGGCTACCGAGCGTATCGGGGCGTCGGCTGGTACCGCGCAACGGTCGACCTGCCGGCGACGCTCCCGCGTGCGCTGTACCTGTATCTCGGGCAGGTCGGGCAGAGCTACCGGATCTTCGTGAACGGGACCGAGGCGACGCACAGTCAGGCTCACTGGCCGCGGCGGCTCACCTATACCGACATCACACCGTACGTGCGTGCCGGCGGGCCGAACGAGATCGTGCTGCGGGTCGAGCCGGCCGCGAAGCCCGATGAGGAGGGCAGCGGGATAGTGCGCGGGCCGGTCGCGATCCGGGACGTGAAGCCGCCGGAGCGGATCTACTTCGATCTGTCCGATGAGAAGCAGGCCGGGATCTTCATGCGCGACCTGCACGGGCCGCTCATGCGCCAGGGGGTCGACCTCTGGTGGGTCGACGGCGGCAGTGGCGCGGTCGACATGCCGGGGCTGAACAAGCAGCTCTGGACCAACAAGGTGTTCTACGACTACAGCGAGCGGGAGAGCGGCAAGCGCGCCTTCATTCTCGCGCGCTATGGAGACTGGGGCAGCGAGCGCTATCCCGGCTTCTTCACCGGCGACACCTATTCGCAATGGCCGGTGCTCGCCTACGAGGTGGCGTTCTCGGCCCGCGGCGGCAACGTGCTGGTCCCCTACATCAGCCACGACATCGGCGGATTCCACGGCGCGATCATCGACTTCGACCTGTATGCCCGCTGGATCGAGTTCGGCGCCTTCAGCGCCATCCTGCGGATGCACAGCGCCCACGAGAACCCGCGCGAGGGGAACGTGCGCATGCCCTGGGTCTACGGCGAGCGCGGCGTACGGCTGATGAGGAAGTACTTCACGCTGCGCACACAGTTGATTCCGTATCTGTACAGCTACGCATGGCTCGCGCACACCGAGTCGCTGCCGCTGATGCGGCCGCTCTACCTCGCCTACCCGGAGCTCGACGAGGCCTACCGCCACTCGCACGAGTACTTCCTCGGCGAGGCGCTGCTGGTCGCTCCGGTGCTCGACGCGAGCGGCGAGCGCACCGTGTGGCTCCCCCCGGGGGAGTGGCTCGAGTTCTTCACCGGCAAGCGCCACCAGGGTGGCGGCAGCTTCACGGCACACTACGCCGCGGACGAGACGCCGCTGTTCGTGCGCCAGGGCGCGATCATTCCCGAGCAGGCCGCGAGCGAGTATTCCGACGCCCGGCCGCTCGCTCGGGTGATTCTGAATGTCTACGGATCGGGAAACGGCCGCTTCGACCTCTACGAGGACGACGGGATCTCACTCGCATACGCGAGCGGACAGCGGGCACACACCCTCATGACCCACAGCGCCGGCGCCGACGGCAGCGATCGGCTCGTGATCGAGCCGACCGAGGGCAGTTATACCGGACAGCCGCCGCAGCGCTCGTACGAGCTGCGCATCCGGGCGGCCCGCAAGCCCGCGACGATCACCGTCGACGGCGAGGTCGCGGCCCGGTGGAGCTGGGATGCGAAGCAGGAGACGGCTGTCGTCGAGTTGCCCAAGCGCTCGATCCGCGAGCGGCTGCGCATCGAGTGGCGCCGGTGAGAACACCGGCCGTGAAGGCGATGGCCGTGTTGCAGGCGGCGGCCCTCATCATGGCCGCCAGTCCCGCAGTCGCCACGGCGGCGACGCCGCGCTCCGCGGCGCCGCGCCTCGACTTCGACGTTCAGGACGGACTCAATCTCAACCGCTTCGTGCGTGCAGGCCCGGTGGCGGCGCACCTGCTGCTGCGCTCCGGAACGGATCTGCGCATCCTGGTTGCCTTTCCCGCCGGGGACAGCGGGGTGGGACTGTGGTTTGCGCACCGCGCCGACGAGGCGAGCTGGACGGTGCAGGGGCGGCTGCGCCCCATCCACGACACCGATGCCAAGGGGCGCGCGCTGTACGGCGTGGTGGCGGACGCCACCGTGCAGGCGCCGGAGCTGGTCATCCGCCAGGCCGTGCTCTCGAGTGTCCGGGTGCTGCGCGATTACCAGTCGCTCGGCAGTATTCCCGTGGAGCTCGCGGCGGCTCCGACGGTGCGCGGGCGCACGATCTCCTGGTCCCGCGACCGGCTGGACGGTGCGGCGGGTTACCGGCTCGCGCTCGAGGTGACTGACGGCGCGCTCGACGGCGGGCGGCTGCGCGCCGGCGCCGACGGGAGAATCGGCCTGCGCATCACCGCGCTCACGGGCGAGACGCCGCTGAGGCCGCTGTTCGGGCGCGCGCTGCTCGATGCGGCGGCGGCACGCGACACCGCCGCCCGCGACACGCTCAGCTATCTGGCGTATCGCGAGAAGCTGCTCGCCGGCTCCTGGCGTTTCGATACCTACTTCGGCCGGGACACGCTCATCAGCGTGCGGCTGCTGCTGCCGGCGCTGAGCCCGACGGCGATCGAGGCCGGGCTCGCTTCGGTGCTGGCGCGGCTCTCGGCGCGCGGCGAGG
>DASSQU010000119.1:0-3625 GCA_035702325.1 Steroidobacteraceae bacterium | reverse complement strand
ATACGGCGCCATGCATTCCTCACGGGGCCACTCCTGTGATGATGAGTTGTTGTGGTTGGTTGAGAGGCTTGTACGTGAAGACCAGCACGCCGTTCGCGAACGAGTCCACACTATAGGTGCCGT
This sequence comes from Steroidobacteraceae bacterium, assembly GCA_035702325.1. Classification (GTDB taxonomy): domain Bacteria; phylum Pseudomonadota; class Gammaproteobacteria; order Steroidobacterales; family Steroidobacteraceae; genus 13-2-20CM-66-19. The sequence continues at coordinate 3,502 of DASSQU010000119.1, read as the reverse complement.
CGAGCGTGTCCCCGAGGTGCACGTCGTAGACGCGATCATCGCGGGTCAGGAAGAACACCGGCTGCGCACCCTTGGGGGCGTAGCTGCCCATGTAGGTGAAGGGCAGCGCCGGTGCGACCGGCTTCGGGGGCGCCACGGGTGCGGTGTCGACCGGCGGCGGCGGGGGCGGCGCCGGTGGCGGGACGTACCACGAGTGCGTGGCGAAGAGCGCGCCGGCGCCGCTGCCGTCCACCACCCGGTGAGCGAGCTGCTGCAGGGTGCGGGTGAGCGGCACCGGCGCTGCGGGCGATGCGGGGCTGCCGCTCGCTGCGCTGTGCGTGTGCGCCGACGTGCTGGTAGTCCGCGCCGGCTCGACGGAATCCGAGTCCTTCGGCCCGAACACCACGTAGGCGGCCACCACCGCGGCACAGCCCGTCAGCCATTTGCCGCGTGTCGTCAGGTTCATGGCGCGTCTCCGCTGCGTACGAACACCACGAATCCGATGTCGGCGTTCACCGCCTGCTCGCCGACCGCCTTGCGCTCGACCTGCAGCTTGTCGAGCGAGGCGGCCGGAACCACGGTGAGGGTGCGATTGATGAAGGTGCGGATCTGCGGATAGCCCGCTCCCTTCACCGGGAACTCGAGGTTGTAGTGCGCGACCGTGCCGGACTTGGCGGGCGTGAACACGTAGCGGCCGGTATCGAGCGGCACGCCCGCCGCTTTCGCTTCCGCATACACCTGCGCGAGCACCGCCGGCATCTGCCCGCGGGTCGGAAGCGATGCCATGAGGCGCGGCACGGCCTGCTCCATGCTGTAGCCGGCAGGCGCGTGCTGGACGCGCGCGAGATCGGCGCTCACAGTCTGCATGGCGTGATAGGCGGGAATCAGCGCCCCGATGGCGACCGCCACCGCCGCGGTCAGCGCGGCGAGGCCGGCCTGTCCGGCAAGCCCGAGACGCATCACCTGGTACTGCAGCTGCGGCACGATTTGTCCGGCCGCCGCCTGCGCCCGCGCGAGCGCGGCAGCCCCGCGCGTCGCCACGGGACCTTCCGTCCGCGGCGCCAGCGCCGGCAGCGGCACCACGACCGCCGCCGGGCGCTCGGCGGGCGGCGCCGCCGGCGCGAGCGCCTGGCTCTCCGCCTGCGGCTGAGGCATTTCCCGCGGCCCGCTGCTCATGGCGCCTCCCTCCACTCCGCGGAAAGCGCGAAGCGCACCGGGCGCTGCGGGTCATCGGTCCTGACATCGTGACCGTCGAGCATCGGGTAGCGCAGCAGCGTGCTCTTCTGCAGGCGCTCGACGTACGCGATCGCGGTCGGCAGGTCGCGCGACTCGGCGGTGAGGTGCACCAGGCGCTTGGCATGATCGGGCTCGATGGACAGCACCGCGATCTGACCGCCGGAGTCGCCGCTCGCCGCCTCGAGCTCCGCCAGCAGCTTGGTCCAGGGTGTGCTCAGCTCCTCCGCCACCCGGCCCGCGTCGGCGCTCATGCCCGCAGCCCGAAGATCCAGCGCCGGGTCCCGATGCGCCCGGCGCTGCGCGGCATCGAGCTTGAGCTCGAGTCCCGCGCGGCGGCTCTCGAGGTGGCGGTAGCCGAGGTAGGCGCCGGCCGCGGCGCTGATGCCGAGGAGCAGCAGTGCCCCGCTCACGAGCGTCAGCGGCGCGCGGCGCGCGACAAAATCGAGTTGGATGCTGCGTGCGCTCATGCGGCCATCCGTCGGGCGCGCCCCAGGCGCTGCAGCGTGGTGAGCGGGCCCGGCGGCTCCTCGAGCCACTCGAGCGCGCCGCCCTCGGCGCCCGCGGCCGTCCCCGCCGCCACTTCGCGCCAGGCGTGCGGCGCGTCCACGTACACCCGGCCCTCCTGCGGGTTGTGGCTCGCGAGGCGGCTGAAGGTCTGCAGGCGCTTCAGCTCCCGCAGCCAGTCGGCACCGATGCGCACCCCGTGCACCCGGTCCCAGCCGTTGCGGCCGATGCGCGCCGCGGCCATCGATCCCTGCTCGATGCTCACGAACCAGGCGTTCGCGGGCGGCAGGCAGTGGCGCCAGGTCTCGTAGGCGGCGATCAGCTGCGGCTGCAGCGAGACGAGCGTCGCACCGTGGGCCGTGCACGCCGCCTTGAGACCCGCGAGCAGCTCGGCGGGAACCGCACACGCCACCCGGGTGGCCCCGGGCGGGGCCTCCGAGATCCGCACGTCCCAGCTCGCCACGGCCTCGCCGTAGGCGCGCGCCAGCAGCTCCCGGCCGTGCGCGAGGCGCTCCTCGGCGGAGCCGAGCTCCGCGACCCAGGGCACGATCACATAGCGCGCCCAGTGGTCCGCGAACACGATCCGGGTATGGGCGCCGCCCCAGGGGGCCTCGCCGAGCCTCCCGGCCAGAGACTCGAGCGGCGCTTCCCAGGCGTCGCCCTTGACCGCGTCCAGCCGCTGCTCATGCTCGGCCGCGGGTGTGGGGCGGACGCCGCGCTTCAGGCGCACCAGGCACAGCCGGTGCGGCGAGAGGTAGACCCCGACCTCGTCACGCCATAATGGTGACACGGTTCACCTCCTCGACGGTCGTCAGTCCGCGGCGCACCAGATCGAGCGCCGCGGTGCGGATCAGGCGGACGCCGGCCTGGCGCGCGAGCTCCTTGAGTTGCCGCACCGGCACCCGGTTGACGATCGCCTCGCGCATCTCGTCGTTCAGCACCAGCAGCTCCCCCACCGCGCGGCGACCGTGGTAGCCGGTGCCGCGGCAGTGGCCGCAACCCTGCCCGCGGCGGAACTTGAAGGACGCGCTCAGCACGAGCGGAACGTGCGACTCCTCGAGGAGCTCGCGCGAAGGCATGTAGGCCTCGCAGCACTGCTCGCACACGATGCGCACCAGGCGCTGCGCCAGCACCGCCGAGAGCGCCGACACGAAGCTGTGCGAATCCACCCCCATGTGCACGAAGCGGCTCACCACGTCGAACACGTTGTTCGCGTGGACGGTGGTGAACACCAGGTGTCCGGTCAGCGCCGACTGGATGGCGATCTGCGCGGTCTCCGGGTCGCGGATCTCGCCCACCATGATCTTGTCGGGGTCGTGGCGCAGGATCGAGCGCAGCCCGCGGGCGAAGGTGAGGCCTTTCTTCTCGTTGACCGGGATCTGCAGCACGCCGGGCAGCTGGTACTCGACCGGGTCCTCGATGGTGATGATCTTGTCGCGTCCGGTGTGGGTCTCGGAGATCGCGGCGTAGAGGGTGGTGGTCTTGCCGCTGCCGGTCGGCCCGGTGACGAGCAGCATGCCGTAGGGGAGCGAGGACAGCCGTCGCAGCTGCTCGACGATGTTGCCCTCGAAGCCGAGCACGTCAAGTCTCAGGCCCGCCATCTTGGTGAGCGCCTGCTTGTCGAGGATGCGCAGCACCGCGTCCTCGCCGTAGATCGAGGGCATGATGGAGACGCGGAAGTCGACCGCGCGGCCGTGGTCGGTTGCCTTGAAGCGGCCGTCCTGGGGCACGCGCCGCTCGGTGATGTCGAGCTCGGCGAGCACCTTGACGCGCGAGATGGTCT
>DASSQU010000118.1:0-4014 GCA_035702325.1 Steroidobacteraceae bacterium | reverse complement strand
TGTCTGGCGATCGAAGATGCGATCGGCAAGGCCGGCATGCCGAGCACCTGGCAGTCGGGGATCTGACCGGGGCTCACTTGGCGGCGCCGCGCCCCACGCGGTCTGAGCTGGGGCACCGTTGATCGCGCCTCTCACGCAGGTCCTGGTACTGCTCGCCGTCTCGGTCTTCCTGGTGACGGTGGCGCGGCGGCTGTCGCAGCCGACCACCCAGGCCTATCTCGTGGTCGGGCTGCTGCTCGGGCCCCACGCACTCGGCGTGGTGTCGGATTCGGGCACCACGCGGCTGCTGGCCGAGCTCGGCGTCGCCTTCCTGCTGTTCACGCTCGGGCTCGAGTTCTCCCTGCCGCGCATGCTCGCCATGCGCCGCGAGGTATTCGGTCTCGGGGCGCTGCAGGTCGCGGTCACCGCCGCGGTGTTCGCGCTGCTCGCGCACCTGCCCGGCATCCCCTGGCTGCCCGCGATCGTGCTCGGCGGCGCGGTCGCGATGAGCTCGACCGCGATCCTGCTGCAGCAGCTCACCGAGCGCGCCGAGCTCAACCGCACCCACGGGCGGCTCGCCTTCAGCATGCTGCTGTTCCAGGACCTGGCGTTCGTGCCGTTCCTGGCGCTCAGCGCGGCGCTCGCCGCCGGCGGGAGCCGTTTCGAGCTGCGCGGCAGCATCGAGGCCGCGATCGGCGCCGTGCTGGCGGTGGTGGCGGTGCTGGCGGCCGGACGCTGGCTGCTGCGGCCGCTGTTTCACGAGATCGCCCACAGCCGCCTGCGCGAGCTGTTCACGCTCGCGGTGCTGCTGGTGGTGCTCTCCTCGGCCTGGGTGTCGCACCTCGCCGGACTGTCGTTCGCCCTCGGCGCGTTCCTCTCCGGCATGATGCTGGCGGAGACCGAGTACCGCCACCAGGTCGAATCGGTCATCCGGCCGTTCCGCGACATCCTGCTCGGCCTGTTCTTCATCTCGGTCGGCATGCTGCTCGATCTGCGCCTGCTCGCCGGGCTGAGCGGGCTGGCGCTGGTGTCGCTGCTGCTGGTGCTGCTGGTGGTCCTCAAGGCCCTCATCGCCGCGCTGGTCACGCGCCCGTTCACCAGCTCGCGCTTCAGGGCGCTGCGCACCGGGATCGTCATCGCGATCGGCGGCGAATTCGGCGTGGCGCTGTGCACCATCATGCTGCAGGCGGGCCTGGTGCCGGCCGAGCTCGGGCAGCCGCTGCTGGTGGCGATCGTGCTGTCGATGCTGCTCAGTCCCTTCATCCTCAACAACAACAAGCGCGTCGCGCGGGCGTTGCTGCGCGAGCGCGCCCCGGAGCCCACCGCCAGCGAGCGCGAAGACGCGGCCACGGGGGAGATCGCCCAGCGCGAGCACGTGGTGCTGTGCGGCTTCGGGCGCGTCGGGCAGAACGTCGCCCGGGTGCTCGAGTCGCAGGGTTTCGAGTACATCGCGCTCGATCTCGATCCGGCGCGCATCCGCGCCGCGCGCCAGGCGGGCGATCCGGTCATCTACGGCGACTCGGCCGACGAGGAGCTGCTCGCCAAGGCAGGGCTCGGGGCCGCGAGTGCGGTGGTCATCAGCTTCGCCGACCCGGCCACCTCGATCGGCATCCTGCGCAGCGTACGGCGCGTGCGCCCCGAGGTGCCGGTGCTGGTGCGCACCCAGGACGACGCGCGGCTGAAGGAGCTGCAGGACGCCGGCGCCACCGACGTCGTGCCCGAGACTTTCGAGGCGAGCCTGATGCTGGTGTCGCACGTGCTGATGCTGCTGCACGTGCCGGTGTCGCGCGTGGTGCGCACGCTGGGGGAGATCCGCAACAACCGCTACACGGTGCTGCGCAACATCGTGCGCCGCGGTGATGCGCGTCCGGTCGACGAGCTGAGCGAGCACCGCGAGGAGCTCAAGTCCGTGGTGGTGCCGCCCGGCGCCTGGGCGGTCGGCCGCTCGCTCGGCGAGGTGCGCAGCCGCGGCGTCGCGGTGACCTTCACCGGCGTGCGCCGCCACGGGATCCTCGGACGCGAGCCCGCGGCCGACACGGTGCTGCGCGACGGGGACATCGTGGTCATCTACGGCCAGCCCGAGGAGCTCGAGCGCGCCGAGGCGGTGCTGCTGGCCGGGTGATCCGGCCGTGCGGTGCGCCCGGTACAATGGCGGCAGCGTGGATCGCGCCGACATTCACTTTCCGCCCAAGCACGAGCCGCTGCGCGACGACGTGCGCGCGCTCGGCGCGCTGATCGGGGAAATCCTGCGCGAGCAGGGGGGCGAGGAGCTGTTCAGGCTGGTGGAGCTCGACCGCGTGGCCGCGATCCGCAGCCGCGCCGGCGACCTCGCGGCCCGCGCGGAGCTCGCGGGCGCGGTGCGCCAGCGCGCTCCGGCGCTGGCCCGCGACCTGGTGCGGGCGTTCTCCGCCTGGTTCCAGGCGGTCAACCTGGCCGAGAAGGTGCATCGCATCCGGCGCCGCCGCGAGTACTTCGTCAGGGACAGCGACCGGCCCCAGCCCGGCGGCGTGGAGGATGCCATTGCCGCGCTCAAGCACGACGGCTGGACGCTCGCCGAGGTACTCGAGCTCATCCAGAGTCTGGCGATCGAGCCGGTGTTCGCACCGCATGCCACCGAATCGAACCGCCGCACGCTGCTGCGCAAGCAGCTGCGCATCGCGCAGCGCCTGCTCGAGCGGCTCGACCCCACGCTCACCCCGAGCGAGACGCGCAACCTGTGGAGCGGCATCCGCATGGAGATGACCGCGGGGTGGCAGACCGAAGATCTGCCGCGCGAGCGGCTGACGGTCGGCGACGAGCGCGAGCAGATCCTGTTCTACCTGCTGGAGATCCTCTACCGGGTGGTGCCGGCGTTCTACGAGGAGATCGCGCAGGCGCTCACGCGCGCCTACGGCGAGCCGGCGGCGGCGGTGCGGGTGCCGGCGATCCTGCGCTTCGGCTCCTGGGCCGGCGGGGACACCGACGGCAATCCCGACGTGCACGCCAAGACCATCCGCGAGAGCCTGGCGCGCCAGCAGCTCGTGCTGCTCAGCAGCTACTTCGCCGAGTGCCAGAGCATCGCCCAGCGGCTGTCACAGAGCGCGAGCCGCATCGGTATCTCCGCGGAGCTGCAGAAGCGCATCGATCAGTACACGACGCTGCTGCCGGCGGCACGCGCCGCCATGCCGGCACGCCACGATCGCATGCCCTATCGGGTTTTCCTGGCGCAGATCGGCGAGCGGCTGCGCTGCGCCTACCAGGGCCGCGCCTCCGGCTACGAAAATCCGCAGCAATTCCGCGCCGACGTCGCCCTCATCGCCGCGAGCCTCAAGGCCAACAAGGGCGCGCACGCCGGCCTGTTCTACGTGGACCGGCTGCTGCGGCGCATCGACACCTTCGGCTTTCACCTGGCAGCGCTCGACGTGCGCGTGCACGCGAGCGTGCTGCACCAGGTGATCGCGGGGGGCTTCGGCGACCCCACCTGGCGCGCCCGCCCGAGCCGCGAGCGGCGGGCGCTGCTCGCCGCCGCGCTCGAGAGGGATCGCGGACCGTCCGTCGAGCTGGATGCTCTCGGCAAACGCTCGCTCGCGGTGTTCGAGGCGATCATCCAGGGCCGCCACCGCTACGGAGCGGACGCGATCGGCTACTTCATCGTGAGCGGCGCCGCCGGCGCCGACGACCTGCTGGCGGCGCTGCTGCTCGCCCGCTGGGCATCGGCCTACGACAAGCGCACCGGCGAGGTCGCGCTCGACATCGCGCCGCAGTTCGAAACCGAAGCGGCCCTCGCCGCCTACGGCGCCACCATGCAGGATCTGCTCGCCGACCCGCTCTACCGCCGCCACGTCCAGGGGCGCGGGCGGCGCCAGTGCGTCCTGGTCGGCTACTCCGACAGCAACCGGGAGGCCGGTGCCTGCGCCTCGCGCGTCATCACCCACGAGGCGCAGCGCGAGCTCGCACGGGTGCTCGGCGCCGCGGGCGAGCAGACGGTGGTGTTTCACGCGCGCGGCAGCAGCATCGCGCGCGGCGGCGGACGCATCGAGTCACTGGTGAAGGCGG
>DASSQU010000117.1:0-4183 GCA_035702325.1 Steroidobacteraceae bacterium | reverse complement strand
CACGATGGTCGACGCGGCGGGCGTGGGCGCCAGGCCTGACGTGATGTACGGGAAGGCCCAGGCGGGGGTCGTGTTCCAGGGGTCCTGGACCGTCGGGTTGTTGTTGACCGAGACCCCGACGACCGCGTCTGTGCCGAAGAGCGTGACCGGTCGGGCATAGCGCCAGTCGGTGTTGTCCCAGCTGAAGTGCCGGTCGACGCCGCTGTAGGTGCTCTGCGCGAAGATGCCGGTGTGCTCGGTGATGCGGGTGCTGATGAACACCGACAGCTGGTCGACCGAGCCGTTGTCGTTGGTGTTGAAGTGGTTCGCGGGCGGCGCAGGCTGCGCGGCGTCGGCCCGGCTGAAGCCACCCTGGATCATCATGGCGAGCGGTACGTAGCTCTCGACCTTGCCGAAGGTGTAGCCGTTCAGCTTGAACTGGCGTCCGTAGGCGGTGAGCGCCGGTCCGAATGCCAGGATGTGGCATTGGGAGCAGGGCATGCCGGTCTGCCGCGCGAAGCTCGGCACCGCATGGCTAGGCAGGGGCAGGGCGAGCGCGGTGAGGGCGAGGAGGGCAGTGATGAGACCGAAGTTTGTCGATCGAACGATTAACGAAGGCACGCGGGACACCTGTCTTGTTGTTTGAATCTCCCGCTCACTAGTTATCGCATGGCCGACCCCCAGCGAAATGAGGTAGAGCGAACGCCCGCTGGGTCGAATCCCGCAGTGCGGAGTAAGGGAATTGCTACGTGCACTACTCCGTGCGCTGCAGCGCACCAGTCATGCAGCTGCAAGTGCTTGGCGCGCAAGGCGTTTGAGCACGAGGCGGGTGCGCCCGGGACGCCCCCGGGTCCCGGCGTTCTACCGGGTATGCGAACGCCGGGAACGGTAAATTGTCGCGGTGGCGGGTCCGGGCCGCCCGCGGGCCGGACTTACGTTCCGCCGCCCATGTGCTGCACGAAGGCGCGCAGCGCCGCCCGCTGGTCCTCCCACAGCCCGTAGGTGATGGAGGTGACGGCCGTTTCGGTGACCAGGCTGAGCTGCCGGGACTCGGCGATCGAGCGCAGCGTCCCCAGGTCGATGCCGTAGACGTTGGGCATCACCTTCGAACCCGGGGGGGCGTGCACGGGAACGCCGATCCCCGCGTCATAGGCGGAGTGTCCGCGGAGATCCAACTCGATGCGCCGGTCGTCCGCCTGCAGAATCAGGGGCTCGGGGTTCGGCAGCGGATCGGTATGCACGCGCGGGTCGATCGTCGACCAGAAGTAGGCGATCAGCACGTAGCTCACCTTGCCGCTGCGGTCGACGGCCGCGGCGGCGACCGTGACGTAATCGCGCGCGTTGGCCGCCAGGTCGGGGCGGGGGTTGGCGAACACCAGTGGCGCACCCACGACGGTGACCGTGGCGGCGGTCTCCGGGTCGAGGTACTCCCGGGGCTCGAGGTCCGCCGCGTCGAGAGCGAGCGGGGCGCAGGCGAGCAGCAGGGCGAGCGGCCAGATGCCGGTGGCTTTGTTCCGGACGGGGCTCACTACTGGAAAGTGATGCGATACGACAGGCTTATATAGTAGCGCGTCGTGTTCTGGGTCTGCACGAAAGTGCCATTGGCCAGCTGCAGGAAGGCTTCGCGACTGCCGAGCTCGGCGCCGGTGTCGAGCTGGAAGAGCCACCGCCCGCGTTGCCAGTCGAGCAGCGCCGAGGGAATGTAAGTGGTCTCCGTGCTGCCGTTGATCGTCTGGGTGAGCCGGTCGACGGTGAATCGCGGTCCGAGACGCCAGGCACCGCCGATCGGAAAGCGGCTGGTGATGGCCGCCGAATCGATGCGCCCGATCTCGGTATTGCCGTGGGTGAGAGTGAGGACGTTGAAGTCACCCTTGCGCCACAGATCGTTGCCGAACACCTGCGCCTGGTAGGTGAGCAGCATGCCGGTGCCGGGCACGGCGGCGACCCCGCCCGAGGCGGGGGTCGCGCCGGTCTCGGTGCCGGTCACGATGGCGGTGAACTGAAAGCGCTGCCCGACCGGCTTGTTGACCGTGAAGCTGTAGTTCTGCGTGACCGGCGTGCGATCACGGGCGAGCTGATAGATCTGGTCGACGGTGAACGCCTGCTGCAGCTGGGTGAGGTCGGTGAAGGTCTGCCCGACGAGGGCGTTGCGTGTGGTGAGCACGGGCGAGTTACGCCGCTCCGCGTCGAAGCTCAGACTCCAGCGCGCCGGCAGCGACAGCGTGCCGATGAGGCTCGCGGTGTTGAGCGAGTGGTAGAAGATGTCGTAATCGAGCATGCTGACGACCGAGGCGTGCGAGGTGAGAAAACGCCCCTGGAAACCGACCGCCTGGCGGTCCTTGAGACCCTCGAACTGCTCGGTGGCGGCGAAGATGCTGCCGTCCCAGTGCCTTCCGGGAGGCGCGTAGGCGAGCGCTACGGTCTCGAAGCGGTCGTTGGTCTGCGGGGCGAGCACCAGCTGCTCGACGGGATAGCCCGCGGCGGCGTTGAGCGACCAGGCGGGCTTGAACTGCCACGACATGAAGAGCCCGTCGAAGGTGCCGAGGATGCCGTCCTCCACGCTCACCTGACGGCCGACGCGGGCGAGGAGCCCGAGCGGGCGGTCGAGCACCTCGATCGAGGCGAGGCTGACGCGCGTCGGGTTGCCGAGCGCGGCGGCGCTCGACTGGAAACTCTTGTCGTAGCCGGCGCTGAGGCGCCCGATGACGTCGTAGGTGGTCCCACGCCGGCGCGCGAGCAGGTCGACGTCGTTGAAGATGGCGTTCTCGGCCTGGGTCTGCGCCCCGAGCGGCACGTTCGACGCGGTGTTGGGGGGTGGTGGACCGTTGGTGATCCGCGAGCCGTCGTAGCGGAACAGCTGCGACCAGTCGCCGCTCATTTCCCAGCCACGCTTCTCGCCGGGCGCCTCGCGCCCGGTGCGCGCCCGGGCTTCGGCGGCGCGCAGCGTGCGCAGGCGCAGCGCGACGCGCTCGGCGGCCTCGCCGTGCGGATAGCGGCGCAGGTACTCCTCGTACTCCGCCTTGGCGTGGGCAAGCTCGCCCGAGCGCTCGCGCGCGAGTCCGAGGAGCTCCTGGGCGCTCGCCCGGTCGGGGAATTCCGGTTGCCGCTGCAGCTTGGTGAGGAGAGTGATGGCCTTCTTGTAGTCGTGCTTGTCCATGGCGGTGCGCGCCTCGAGCATCAGCGACTTGAGCTCCTCGGCAGGCAGCGCCGGATCGCTGCCGATGCGCTCGACCGGGGGCAGCGCCTCGCCCTGCGGACCGGGGATCCCCCCGCGCGTAGTCACCGCGTCGTCGCCGATCGCGAGCCACGCCCGCGGATAGTCCTTGAGCGCCAGGCTCAGCAGCCGGTCGGCCTCGGCGCGGCTCTCGATCGGGCCGGCGCGCAGGCGATACCACTTCTCGCCGTTGACGATGACATCCGATACGTAGATCGGCGCCTTGAGCCGCTCGTGCGCGAGATCGACGTCGGCCTGCGGGAAGGCCTTGGGCTCGGAATCGAGATTGATCGCGAAGTTCGCCACCTCCTCGGGCTGCCCGACCAGCACCTTGGCTTTCTGCTGCTTGTGACTGATGAGTCGCAGCCGCAGGCCGTGCGGGTCGGCTCCCTGCGCGATCACGAACTGCTCGGACTTGCTGAAACTGATGGTGAGGGTCACCTGGCCCGGGGCGATCGACTCCAGGCGTGCGCTGCTCACGATGTTTGCCCCGCCGAGGACCGGAGGCGTCTCGGTCGCAACGAGGGCGAGGGGACTCAGGCCGCAGTCGGGGAGTGGCGCGAGCTGGATGCGCACCTCTTTGCCTTCGCTCGCCGGCAGGTTGCTCAGGAACCGCATCGAGCAGTTGAACACCATGGTCAGGTCGACCATGTCTTCATGCTCGGAGACGTCGATGACGCTGACGAGGCGAATCGGCCCGGCGCCGGTTATCTGTGCGGCGACGGGTGCTGCCGCGAGCAGCGTCGCGCAGAGCAGCAGCAGTGGGCAGAGCCGGCGCTCGGCGTCAGAACTTGGCATCCACGACTCGGTGCTGCGGTCCCGGCTGACTCCTGAGGACGGTGGTGAGGGTCGCGTCGCTGTACACGTGGCAGGCGCCCGTGCAGTTGGCGAGCTCACCGACGGTGTAGCTCTGTCCCTTGAACTTCGGATGCTTGGCTGGCACGTAGTCCTTGGCATGGCACCCGGCACAGCTGCCCGCGTAGGCGGGAG
>DASSQU010000116.1:0-2876 GCA_035702325.1 Steroidobacteraceae bacterium | reverse complement strand
GATCGCCGCTTCGAGTACTGAAGCCAGCGCTGCAGTACCGGCGTCGCCCGAGCTGCCGCGTCGCGAAGGAGTTGCTGGAACCTGGCCAGCGGCCGCGGCGGTTCCGGCGTATCTGACTTGGATCCTGCGGAAGGCTGCGCGGGCGCGGCCGGCTGCACAATCGCGGCCGGCTGCACGGGCGCGGCCGGCTGCACGGGCGCGGCCGGCTGCACGGGCGCGGCCGGCTGCGATCCCGTCGACTGCGCGCGCAGCCAGGCGACGAGCTCTTTGACGCTGGGGCGGTCGCCTGGCGTTGCGCTCAGACACCTTGCGACGATCTCGCGGAATGCCGGCGGGAAATCCGGTGGCAGCGCGACCTCTCCCTCGCGCTCGTCCAGCCCCCAGAGCGGACTGCGCGTGAGCGCCTCGACCAGAGTTGCGCCGAGCCCCCAGATGTCGCCGGCAGGGGAGCGGGTGCCGTGCCGAGCCTCCGGCGGGTCGTACATCGAGACCGTACTCTCGCTGACGACGCCTTCGCCGATGCGCAGGATGCTGTCGCTCGCGAGTTTCAGCTGATTGCCGACTGCCAGGATGTTCGCGGGCTTCAGTTGACCCTGCACCAGGTGCCGGTTATGCAGGAAAAGCAAGGCGTCCAGGGTCGGCAGCAACATCTCGCGCGCTTCCTCCTCCGTCAGTGCGCGGTGCGCCAGCAGTTGCGCAAGAGTCTGGTCGGCGTACTCCATGACCGCGTACAGGCAAGGCGAGCCTTCGAGATAACACCGACCGACCTCGATGAGGCGGATCAGATGACGATGCGCGAGGCTGGCGGCCGTCCGCAGGCGCAGGAGCTGTGACTCCGCGAGGGTCGGATCGACGGGTATGAGCTTGATCGCGACTTCCGCAAGCTGACGCGCCGGAAACTCGCTGAGGAAGACGCCGCTGTGATCCGAGCAGCCGAGATAACGGTGCAGGGGAAACGCGCCGTTGATCGCGTACCCTTGCCACCTGATCCAGCCTTCGTTAATCGACTCTATCGGCTCGACGCTCATAAGCCCCCGAAGCGCAGCCGGCACCCGGGCATGGTACCGAAACACCGGACCGGCATGCCCGCGCCGAGCCTGTCGCAAGAAACCGACGGAGAGCAGACCACTTACCCGGACCCACTATAGTCAGCCTCACCACCCGGATTCTGCGACGACGTTCACGCAGGGAAGCACCGATAGGCCCGGGGACCCGGGCGGGAGCTGCAGCTCGGCACGGGCCCGTTCACGCCAGGATCGCGCCGGCAATTCATAGAATCACGGCCATGGACGACTCACTGAGCTCCGCCGCGGGCGTACGCATGCCGCGGATCCTCTACGGCACTGCATGGAAAGGAGATGACACCGAGAGCCTGGTCCGGACGGCGATCCACCGCGGATTTCGCGGCTTCGATACCGCGTGCCAGCCCAGGCACTACCACGAGGCCGGGGTCGGCGCGGCCGTCGCTGCATGCCTGAGCGGCAGCGAGACCCACGCCAGGCTCGCGCGCGCGGATCTCTACCTGCAGACCAAGTTCACCGCGCTCTCCGGTCAGGACCCGGCGCGGGTTCCATACGACCCCAAGGCGCAACTCGCAGAGCAGGTGGCCCAGTCGTATGCCGTGTCGCTGCGCAATCTGCGGACGGAGTATCTCGACGGGCTCGTTCTGCACGCGCCGTTGCCGAGCGCGCGCCAAACCCTGGAGGCCTGGCGTGCGATGGAGTCGCTCGTGGACGCCGGCGGCGTGCGGCAACTGGGGATCAGCAACTGCTACCGGCTCGGGCAGCTCGAGGCACTGTGGAACGCGGCGCGCATCAAGCCCGCCATCGTCCAGAATCGATTCTATGCAGACACCGGTTACGATCGCGGGATTCGCGCGTTCTGCGCGCGGCTCGGGGTCATCTATCAGAGCTTCTGGACGCTGACGGCAAACCCCCACGTCCTCGTCCATCGGACGGTAGAACAGCTCTCGGCGAAATACCGCCGGACGCCGGCGCAGATCCTGCTGCGCTATCTCACACTGACCGGAGTGATGCCGCTGACCGGAACGCGATCGCCGGCACACATGCACGAGGATCTCGCCATTTTCGAGTTCGACCTGGACGATGCCGAACGGCGGGCGATGGACGCGCTGTTGTGAAGCCCGCAGCCCGGCGGTCCGCTCGCCGATATAGCGCGCATGAGGAGCGCCATAACCGTCCGCTATGATTGAATCGCGGCGCGCGGCCGGAACCGCTGCTGCAACGCACTGCAGCCGCGGACCGCGCGCCGATGCTAAGCTCAGCCTGACTGCCGAGAAACCAATACCGCCGCGGAGAGAACCCATGCATGCCCGTCAGCCTCTCACCGTCCTCGCACTGTGCGCATGCCTCGCCCTGGCCGCGGGTGCCCCGATCCGCGCCGACGAGACCTGCAACTCCCCGTACGTGAGCAACCTCATCAAGGGCCAGGAGGATTACGTCCACGTCTGGACGCTGGGAGTCGAGAACCTGGGCGACGGCTCGGACAAGCTGGTCACCATCGACGTGAACCCGCATTCGGGCAGTTACGGCAAAGTCGTTCATTCGGTGTCGGTGGGCGGTCGTGGCGAGGCCCATCACATGGGATTCACCGATGATCGCAAGTACCTGTGGGCCGGCGACCTGGACGACAGCAAGATCTTCGTGTTCGACGTCGGCACCAACCCGGCCAAGCCGAAGCTCGTCCGCACCATCAGCAATCTCACCGACCGGACCGGCTTCGTCGGCCCGCACACGTTCTACGCGCTGCCGGGTCGCGTGCTGGTGGGCAACCTGTCCAATTCCCGCGATCACGGCGGGGTCACCGGACTCGCCCTCTACAACAACAAGGGCGGCTTCGTCGCCAAGTACGCCATC
>DASSQU010000115.1:0-2104 GCA_035702325.1 Steroidobacteraceae bacterium | reverse complement strand
CGTTTCAACGTGTCAGCGGCCGCTGTCGCGAGCAGGCCACCGAGGGGGTGCGCAGCGATGCGCTCGAGCAGCCGCTCGAGATCCTCCCGCCCGAGGCACGGGCGCGCCGCATCGTGCACCAGTACCCAGTCCGCTGCAGCGGCGTGCCCCGCGAGTGCCTCGAGCGCCAGCCGTACCGAGCGGCTGCGGTGCTCGCCGCCTGCTACTGCGGTCAGCGGCGGCGGAGCTGCCGCCGCCGCCCTCACGGGCGATGACTCGCGGCCGGGCGCAGTCGGCTGCGCACACGCGAGCCGCGCGGCGATACGCGGCCACTCGCGATCGTCGGGCGGCGTCGCCACGACGACTCCGGCGCAGCGGGAATCTTCCAGGAAGGGACTCAGCGCCCACTCGATCACGGTGCGTCCCTCGAGGGGAGCGTACTGCTTGGGGGATGTGGCACCGAAGCGCCTGCCGGAGCCGGCAGCCGGCATGATGAGCCAGTAGCGCATCGGATGGATCCGGCGTCAGTGGGCCGCTGCGGTTCGCCTGGGTGTGCGCACGGGCTGCGGCGAGGCTGCGGGTACCACCTGATAGAAGGTCTCGTTGCGGGCGATCATTCCCAGATCGCTCCGTGCCCGCTCCTCGAGCGCCCCGAGTCCTGTCTTGAGATCACGAACCTCCGCGGCGAGCTGCCGGTTGCGCTCCGCGAGCTGCTCGTTCTCGGCACTCTGCGCGGCCACCGCCTGGCGCAGGCGCGCCACCTGGCGCACACCGTCCTCGGAGAGCCACACCCGGTACTGCAGCAGAACGATGGCGACCGCGAATGCGGCAGCGAGCCACTTCATGGGAGCGAGAGCGTATCAGACCCTCCCGGCATGCGCGAAGCCACGAGTCAGCGCGCGCGCGGCGCGCTCAGCCGCGATGCGCCGCTGCGGCGCCAGGCGCTCGAAGCGCTCGCGCACCGCCGCCACGACTTCGGCGGGCGCTGTCTCGGGGCGGCCGCACGCGAAGGGAGGCTCGGGCGCATACTCCATCGCGAGCTGCACGGCCTGCGCGTGCGCCGCGCCCGCGACCTCCGCGGAAACCGTGAGGGCCATATCGATTCCGGCGGTGACGCCGCCGCCGCTGAACACCCGGCCGTCGCGAACCACACGGCCCGCATCTGGGATTGCACCGAAGAGCTCGAGAAGGTCCCGGAATGCCCAGTGACAGGCGGCGCGGCGACCCTGGAGAAGTCCGGCGGCACCGAGCAGCAGAGACCCGGTGCAGACGGAGGTGAGATAGCGCGCGTGCGCGGCGAGCCGGCGCAGGCCGCCGAGATATTCGGCATCCTCCATCGCGGCCTCGCAGCCGAAGCCGCCCGGCACGCACAGCAGCGCGCACTCATTCACCAGAGCGAGCGGCCGGAGCTCGGCGAAGGTCAGTCCGCCTGCGCAGAGCTCGCCGCCGCGTGCGGAGGCCACGACGATGCGCGCCCGTGGCAGCCGCGCGAACACCTCCAAGGGTCCGGTGAAATCGAGCTGCGTGACATCAGGGTAAAGGGCAAAGACCACGGTGAAGTCGTTGACCATCGGGGCATCCTCGGTTGCTGCGCCGGAATCATCGCTCGGGTATGCTGATGGCAGAAATGCCGTTTTGACCTCATTTTACGCCAACTGCCCGACCACGCCCCTCCGTGCCGCGCCGCATCGCCTTCCTCATCTTCCCCGGTTTCCAGCTGCTCGATGCGGCAGGCCCCATCGCAGCCTTCGAGATCGCCGGACGGATGCGCCCGGGAACCTATGTGCTGGAGGTGATCGCAAGGTTGCCCGGGGCAATCGCGAGCTCCTCTGGAGTCACGCTCGGCGCGGCCGGCTTTCACCGAGCGCGCGAGCTCGACACTCTCATCGTCGCCGGCGGCCAGGGTACGCGCGCTGCTCTCACCTGCGAGCGCACGCGCCGGTACATCCGGGCGTGCGCCGAGCGGGCGCGGCGCGTGACGAGCGTCTGCTCGGGCTCCTTCCTGCTCGCCGCGGCGGGACTCCTCGATGGCCGCACGGCCACCACCCACTGGAGCTGCACCGAGGAGTTCCGCCACCGCTTCCCGCGCGTCCACCTCGAGCCCGATCGCATATTCGTGCGTGCG
>DASSQU010000114.1:0-2047 GCA_035702325.1 Steroidobacteraceae bacterium | reverse complement strand
CGCGTTGACGTAGGGCTGCAGGGCCTGCAGCGCCACCAGGGTGGGGCGGTTCTGGACCGCGCCGTCGACCACCGCCAGCATCTCGATCTCGCCGTCGTAGAGCTGCTCGGTGAGCGAGCGGATGGTCTTCTGGACGTCGCGGCCCTCGGAGTAGCAGGTGATGCTGCACGACACCCGCGGACTGAAGCGCAGCGGATGGCGCGCGGTGCGCCGCCCCTCCAGATAGCGGCGCAGCGCGCCCGCCATGACCAGGGCCTGGATCGGCAGCTCGAAGAGCAGTACGAACGGAAAGAACTTCAGCGCGAGCGTGAGCCAGTCGGAGCGCCAGACTACGGCCAGCAGCTCGTGCAGCGTGAGCCAGGCGCCGGAGAAGCCGAGGAAGCCGTCCATATCAGCCGACCCGGTTACGCAGCGTCGCCATGAGCAGGCGGGCGTCGGTCGCGCCCTCGGCGGCGTCCGCGGAGCTGAAGGAGGCGGTCGAGATCTCGATGCGCAGCCCTTCGCCCGGGACCGCCGCCTCGCCGAGCGCCGCGATGCGCCCGAGGAGTGTGGCGATGCCGCCCGGCGAGGTCTGCGGCAGCAGCAGCCAGCAGTACTCGTCCTCATCGCGCATGAAGAGGTCGGTGGTGCGGAGCAGCGCGCGCAGGCGCTGCGCCACGGTATCGAACATCTGCGTCACGCGGTACGGCGGCAGCTGCGCGGCGAGCTGGTGGAGGTTGGCGAACTTCAGGCACGCCAGGCCGAACTGCACTTCCGTATGGCGGCGCGCCAGGCCGAGCTGCCACTCGAGCGTGCGCGCGAAGTACTCCGGGTGGGCCTGGCTGAACTCGTCGATCAGCTTGAACAGATCGCCGATCTGACCGGTGCGCGCCGCCAGCTCGCCCGCCGCCGAGAGCCTGAGTGAGTGGTAGCTGCGCTCGGCGAGCTCGTCGGCATTCGACAGCTTGCGGCAGTGCAGGCAGCGCGCCTTGACCGTGGGCTCGGTGAAGCGCCCGTGGCAGCTCTGGCAGGCGAGCGTCTCGAGCGCGCGATCGTAGTCGACGCCGATGTGACGCAGGCGCGCCGAGCATTTCGGGCAGGCGAGCCCGTCCGGGGTCAGGTACTCCTGCTGGGTGCCGACGTTGCCGCAGGCGTAACAATGAAGGAAGCTCTGCTCGACGGTGTCGATGCTGCCGCACTGCGGGCAGGTCTCGATGAACAGCAGCTGTCCCGCCGAGCACGCCGGACACAGGTGCACGCGCTCGATGAGCCCGGCCGATTCCAGCAGCCCGCGGCGGCGCATGCGGTCGAGCAGCAGGTAGCTGTCCTCGTCCGGGCGGCCGAGCGCATCGGCGAGCGGGTAGCGGTAGATGCGCTCGTCGCGCCAGTCGGCGAGCGGCGTGAGGAGGCGTCCGGCACGCAGATGGAGGAACGCGAGCAGCCGCTCTTCGCCCTCGCTGGTATCACGCCGGGCGAGTGCGCCGGCGCGCGCGGCGATGTCGGCTGCCGTGGAGGCCGCGGCCTCGGCTCCCGCGGCGACGCCGTCGGCGAGCGCGTCGACCGCCTCGCCGAAGGAGCGGTCGAGCAGGATCGGCGCGAGCGCGTAACGCGCATCGCGACGCAGCGCTTCGAGCCAGCCGCCCGCCTGACGCGCATCGGCGGGGCGCAGCAGCAGCGCGTCCGGCGCCGAATCCGCCGCGATCAGCTGCTCGACGCCGGCGAAGTGCGCACCCTCGGTCCACGCAGCCGCACCCGCGCCGCCGCCGGCGGCCGGGGTACGTGGCGCGTGCAGTGCCGTGATCGACGGAAGCGCGCGCAGTTTTGCACTGGTGGATGCGAGGGGCATAGGAATCCAGCCTGTTCTGGCGTTATTGTCAAACGCACCAGCAGGCTGCCGCAGGGTCGCCATCACGGTTCCGGCGCTTTGCTTTCCGCCAGTTAGCCGTGGTTGAGGCATTTCCCAACGGCGTCACGTTTTGTGGGGGAGCCTTTTGTGAACCCGTTCCGCGGCCGGTCATCCGGGCCGTCGGCCGCCCGTTGCTCGGGGTAAGGTCGCGGCAATCCGGAG
>DASSQU010000113.1:0-2539 GCA_035702325.1 Steroidobacteraceae bacterium | reverse complement strand
CCCAGCTGATCGATGGCTGCGTCGGCACGGGTTACGGCATCTCTTCCAGCGCCATTCTCGCCACCCTCGGCGTGCCCCCCGCGGTCACCAGCGCCACGGTGCACGCCGCCGAGGTGGTGACCGCGGGCGTCTCGAGCGCCTCGCACGCGTGGTTTCGCAACATCGATCGTCGCATCTTCTTCTCGCTGCTGATTCCCGGGGTGGTCGGCGGGGTGGTGGGGGCGGGACTGCTCGCGCACGCCCCGGTGCACGCCGTGCGGCCGTTCATCTGGGCGTACCTGGTCGCCACTTCGCTGGTCGTGCTCGGCCGGGTGCTGCTGCGGCGCGCCCCGCTCGCCGCCGGCGCCCAGGGACCGGCGCTCGGGGCGGTCGCCGGCTTTCTCGATGCCATCGGCGGCGGCGGCTGGGGCACGATCGTCTCCTCGACCATGATCGCCCGCGGCGTCGCCCCGCGCTTTGCCATCGGCACCTCCAACGCGGTGATCTGCTTCGTGGCGCTGGCGACCAGCCTGACGCTGTGGGTGCAGCTCGGGAAGATGCGCTACGACATGGTGATCGCGCTGCTGATCGGCGGCGCGGCGGCGGCGCCGCTCGCGGCCTGGGTGACGCGTCACGTGCCGCATCGCGTGGCAGCCACCGCGGTCGGTCTGGTGGTGTTCGCGCTCGGCGCGACCGGCCTGGTGAGCGCGCTGCGCTGAGCGCGCGGCGCTCCCGGCACGGCCGCCGGGCGGCGCGCTGGCCGGGCACCCGCCCGCCGTGCGAGAGTTCCGCCCCCGATGAGCGCCTTTCCCGACTCCGCCGAGCTCGAGGCGCTGCGCCTCAGCCTCGAGGTGGCCTGCCGCAGCGTCGGCTTCAGCCTGCCGCTCGCGGTGCTGGTGGCGTGGGTCCTCACGCGCGCGCGCTTCGCCGGCCGCGCGCTGCTCGATGCCTGCGTGCACCTGCCGCTGGTGCTGCCCCCGGTGGCCGTCGGCTACGCGCTGCTGCTGCTGCTCGGCGCGCGCGCTCCGCTCGGCGCCTGGCTGCGCACGCACTTCGGCATCGAGCTCGCCTTCACCACCGCCGGCGCCGCGCTCGCGACCGCGGTGATGACCTTTCCGCTGATGGTACGCGCGATCCGCCTGTCGCTCGAGAACATCGACCGCGGACTCGACGCGGCGGCGCGCACGCTCGGCGCCGGCGCGCTCGACCGCTTCTGCACCATTACCCTGCCGCTGATGCTGCCGGGCATCCTCGCCGGAGCCGTCACCGCCTTCGCCGCCGGGCTGGGCGAGTTCGGCGCGGTCATCACCTTCGCCGCCAACATCCCCGGCGTCACACGCACCCTCCCGCTCGCGCTCTACACCGCGATGCAGTCGCCCGACGGCGATGCGCTGGCGCTGCGCCTCGCGCTGCTGTCGCTCGCGCTCGGCATCGCGGGCCTGCTGGTCGCCGAGCTGCTGGCGCGGCGCGTGCGGCGGCTGCTCGGGCGTTAGCGCGTGCTGCGTGTATCGCTCGCCGGGCGCCGTGCCGGCTTCACGCTCACCGCGGCCTTCGCCGCCCCCACCCCGGGGGTGATCGCGCTGTTCGGTCCCTCGGGCAGCGGCAAGAGCACGCTGGTCGAGATGATCGCCGGGCTGCTCGAGCCCGACGAAGGCCGGGTCGAGCTCGACGGCACCGTGCTCACCGATACCCGCCGCGGCATCGCCGTACGCCCCGAGCGCCGGCGCATCGGTTACGTGTTCCAGGACGCGCGGCTCTTCCCGCACCTCACCGCCGGCGGAAACCTGCGCTACGGTGCCAGGCGCGCCACCGCCGCATCGCCCTACGTGCGCTTCGAGGAGGTGGTCGAGCTGCTCGGCCTCGGCGCCCTGCTCGCGCGCCGCCCGCACGTGCTCTCGGTCGGCGAGCGCCAGCGCGTCGCGCTCGGGCGCGCGCTGCTCTCGCAGCCGCAGCTGCTGTTGCTCGACGAGCCGCTCGCCTCGCTCGACGTGGCGCGGCGCGAGGAGGTGCTGCCGTACCTCGAGTCGCTGCGCGACCGGCTGTCGGTCCCGATGGTGTACGTGAGTCACCAGTTCGACGAGGTGCTGCGGCTCGCCACCCACCTGGTGCTGCTCGATTCCGGCCGGGTGCTGGCCGACGGTCCGGTGGGTGAGATGAGCCTGCGGCCGGAGCTGCGCTCACTCGTCGGGCCCGACCTCGTCGGTGCGGTCCTCGACGGGCTCGTCACTTCGCTCGATGCCGCCGGCGGCACCGTGCAGCTCGCCATCGGCACCGGCACCGGCACGCTGCAGGTGAGCCTGCGCGGCGTGCCGGTGGGCGCGCGCGTGCGGGTCCAGCTGCTGGCGAGCGACGTCATCCTCGCCATCCAGCCGATCCAGGGCCTGAGCGTGCGCAACGCGCTGCGCGGCACCGTCAGCGAGGTCTCGGCCGCAGATGCCGCGGGTGTGCTGGTGGCGGTCGACGTCGGGGGTGCGCGGGTGCTGGCGCGCATCACCGAGGCCGCGCGTCAGGCGCTGCGGCTGCGCCCCGGTGATGCCGTCTGGGCCCTGGTCAAGGCGAT
>DASSQU010000112.1:0-6117 GCA_035702325.1 Steroidobacteraceae bacterium | reverse complement strand
CCACGCTGCTCGCGACGGGCTATCTCGCGCTGTACGTGCTCCTCGACTGGGCGAGCTACGTAGAGCCGCTGCGCAACACCAACATTACGCCCTGGAATCCGAACACCGGCGTGGTGATGGCGCTGCTGCTCGCGCGCGGCGCGCACTGGGCGCCGCTCGTCGCGCTCGGAGACTTCGTCGGCGAGATCCTCACCGACCGGGCGCCGCCGCCGTGGCGGGTACTGGCCCTGGCGTCGGTCTTTCTCGCCACCGTCTACACGCTCGCTGCGTGGCTGCTGCGGCGCCGGGGACTCGAGCGACCCATCGCATCGCCGAAGAGCGCCGCCTGGTTCGTGGGCGTCACGGCGCTGGCGAGCGGCATCGCCGCGGCCGGCTACGTGGCGATCATGGTGAGCGCCGGGGCGCTGACCCACGCGGACGCCACCGCGGCGGTCGGCCGCTACTGGATCGGCGAATTCAACGGCATCATCGCGCTCACTCCGGTGCTCGGGCTGAGGATCAACTCGCGCGTCCTGCGGGAAGCCGTCGGGCGCAGTCCGCGCGAGCTCATCCTGCAGGGCCTCGGGGTCGTGTCGGGCGTCAGTCTCGCGTTCGCACTCGCCGCCGCGCGCGACGTGCGGCTCTTCTACCCGTTGTTCGCCCCGGTCACCTGGATCGCGCTGCGCTACGGGGTGCCGGGGGCGATGATCAGCGTGTCACTGGTGCAGGCGGCACTGGTGGCGGCGCTCGAGCTCACCCCGGGCTCGATCCCGCTGTTCGACGTGCAGTTCCCGCTGCTGTCGCTCGGCGTCACCGCGCTGTTCCTCGGTGCGCTCGCGACCCAGCGCGACAGCGCGCTGCGCCAGATGCGCGACCAGGACGCGGTGCTGCAGCGCTCGCTGCGTTTCGCGGTCGCCGGCCAGCTGGCCTCCGCGCTCACGCACGAGCTCAATCAGCCGATGACGGCCCTGATCTCCTACGTGCGCTCCTCCGAGATCATGAGCGAAGTTCAGCGCGACGCCGATCCGCGGCTCACCGGCACGCTGCGCAAGGCGGGCGAGGAGGCGGCGCGTGCCGCCGAAGTGCTGCGCCGGCTGCGCGAGTTCTACCGCGGCCAGAATGTGCGGCTCGAGCCCACCGATGCGCTGGCGGTGTGCGCACGGGTGGCGGCGGCGCTCCAGGACCGCATGCGCCGCAACGGGGTGGAGCTCGCGCTGCACGACCCCGGCAGCCTGCCGCGTGTTATGGTCGATCGCACCCAGCTCGAGATCGTGGTGCATAACCTGCTGGTGAACTCGCTCGACGCCTTCGCGGCGGAACCCGCCGGGCACGCCCGGACGCAGCGCATCGAGATCACGGCGCAGACGCGCGGGGCGGACGTCCTGATCGCCGTGGACGACTCCGGGCCGGGTATTGCGGCCAGCGTCACCGAGAAGTTGTTCGAGCCGTTCGTCACCAGCAAAATCAGCGGTATGGGTCTGGGACTGTCACTGAGCCGAACTCTGCTGCGCCACCAGGGAGGAGATCTGTGGTGCGAGCCGAGCCACCTCGGCGGCGCACGCTTCGTCATCCGCCTGGCGACACACGCAGCGCCGCAGACCGAGCTATGAGCGCCGCAGCGGACACGGACGAGGACGGCACCGTCTTTCTGATCGACGACGACCCGGGCGTGCGCGATGCGCTCACCCTGCTGCTGTCGCTCAAGGGTCTGCGCACCCAGGCGTTCGCAACCGCCGAGTCGTTCATCGACACCTACCGCCCGGAGCGCACCGGCTGCGTGCTCACCGACCTGCGCATGCCCGGTATGACGGGGCTCGAGCTCCAGGCCGCACTGCGCGAGCGCCGTCTCGAGGTGCCGGTAGTCGTGCTCACGGCGCACGGGGATGTCGCCACGGCGCGCGCGGCGCTCAAGAACGGGGCCTTCGACTTCATCGAGAAGCCGGTCGACGACACCATGCTGCTGGAGGTGCTGCGAAACGCACTGCGCGTCGATCGCGAACGGCGCGCCGCCGCCACGGCACGCTCGGCCGCCGACCGGCGCAGGGAGCGGCTCACCGAGCGCGAGCGCGAGATTCTGGCGCTGATCGCCGCCGGCCACCAGAATCGCGACGTCGCCGCGCGGCTCGGCATCAGTCCGCGCACGGTCGAGGTTCACAAGGCGCGGATCATGGAGAAGCTCGAGTGCCGCTCGCTCGCCGAGCTGATCCGCATGAATCTCGCCGCCGACTGAAGCCGCGGACGCCGCCACTCCTTTATTAACATCTTCCGGGCGCGCCGCGTACGCGGCGTGACGGCCGCACTCCGGGCTGGCGCGTAGGGGCGCCCCCTGATTCCGGGTACGACTCGCGCACCTAAGCTGTGTCGCAAACCAACACACACAGCGCACGAGCGCGTCATGACCCTGCTCGCAAACCCCGAGAGCGCCGCCCCCGGCACCGTAGAGTCCCGCGGCGCATGCCGCGTCGTGCTCATCGACGGCCAGCAGATTTTCCGCCAGGCGGTGCGGGCGCTGCTCGCCGCCGAGCCGGGCTTCGCGGTCGTGGGCGAGGCGGGGCGGTTCGCCGAAGCCCTCGAGGTGCTCGGCTCGCAGAGCCCGGACGTGGTGCTGAGCGACCTCAAGCTCCCCGATTCGCCGGGCATGCAGCTCATCGCGCAGCTGCGGGCGCGCTGCCCGCAGGCGGCGTTCGTAGTGCTGTCGGCCCTGCATGCCCGCGATCATGTCGCCGCCGCGCGCAAGGCCGGCGCACTCGGCTATCTGCCGAAACAGTGCGGGCGCGCGGAGCTGTTGACCGCGATACGTGAAGTCGTGGCCGGACGGCGCTACCGCACCGAGGCCCCGAGCGTGCGCCCGGCGGCCGACGGCGCCGGACGCATCGCCACCGGTGCAGCCCAGCTCACCGAGCGCCAGCGTGAGGTGCTGCGCTCGGTTGCGCTCGGCCACTGCGCGCGCGAGATCGCCGCGACGCTCGGCGTGAGCGTCAAGGCCGTCTACAAGCAGCGCGAGCGGCTGCGCGAGACCCTGCAGCTGAACAGCACCGCGGCGCTCACGCGCTTTGCCGTGTACGAGGGCTTCGCCGAGGAACGTCCGGCGCGCTGAGGCGCCGTCTCGCATCTCACGCGGCGCTGCGGTCCCGACGCACCTCGGACGCGGCGGCGCGCCGCTCGCATCGGCGATGTAAGCCGAGCGCCCCCGTCTCCCGGGTGCCCCCTACCAACTAACCCCACTGCCCGCTGCGGGTTTGACCCGTCCGAAACCCGGGCGTCGTGCCATCGCCCCGTGTCTCCACAACAGGCACTTTGGAGGCCGTAAGAACAAGCACGCGCCAGGGCCGGAAGGCGGTGGTCCGTCTGCGAGGGAGCCGACGGACCGCTACGCAACGCCACCCGGCGGCGCCGGACGAGAGTCGAACGCACTTTGTCTGCATACAGAACGCAACGCGGGCGGCACACGCCCCCAACTCACGAGTGTTCAACGGCGGACCGCGCCTGCAGGTCTCGTTGGAGGCATTATGTTTAGTACACGCGGTTGGATCGCATTCGGGCTGACCCTGTTCGCACTGCCGGCGATGGGGCAGTCGTTTCGGGTCCAGTGTCCAGCGAGCACGATTACGCACCCGGCTGCGGACAACAACCACGAGCCCACGTACAGCGCGGGCACCTATGTTCCGGTGACCTCGGGAACCGCCGACTACACCACCGGCAGAACCGGTCCGGCCAACGGCGCGATCAAGTGCCAGCAGATCGCCGGCGGCGACGGGTACTCGACGATGGGCGACGGCACCCAGACCTACATGTTCTCGTTTGGGCCGCTCTCCGGGCTCGCGGACATCGCGACGGGCAAGCCCGGAACGGAATTCCCCAGCGTGTTCAACAGCCCGTTTCCGGTCTCGACGGGCAACTTCCTCGTGCCGGGTGATCCGGCCACGACGGTGGATGGAGTCGGTGCCAGCCCGATCTCCGGCGGATTCGTACAGCCGCTCACGAATGATCAGAAGACGCGGCTCGCCGCGACCTACAACGGTGCCGTCGGTCTCGATTACGACGTCGCCGACACCTTCAACATCTGGGACATCAGCGAGAGCGGCAACACCGTGACCGTAGTGCTGAACGCCCAGTCGCCCTTCCAGGTCGGCGACCAGGTCGTCATCGGGCAGGGAAACGGCACGGATCTCAACGGCTACGCCGGGACATTCACGGTCACCGCCGTCAACGTCGCCAATCCCTACTTCCCGCCCAACTTCGCCTTCCAGTACACCGACCCGGTCGCGGGCCTCGCCGCCGTGCAGTCCAGCCCGGACGCCACCGCCTCGTCCCATCCGGCGATCGACGGTCACGTCGATCCGCGCCAGATCATGGATGTGGGGGTGATGAACGGCAACATCCCGGCCCCGCTCATGGCGATCGACGAGGACGACGAGTTCTTCCTCACGCTCACCAACGTCGGCATGATCATGCGGCCGGACCTGTTCGAGCAGCACACCGTCCACTTCCACGGCTACCCGAACGCCTCGTCCTTCTACGACGGCGTGCCGGACGCCTCCGTTGCGATCAACATCGCGGCGAGCTTCACTTACTACTATCTGGCGCCCGATGCGGGCACCTACTTCTGGCACTGCCACATCACCCCGCCCGAGCACCTGCAGATGGGCATGGTCGGGCAGATCTACGTGCGCCCGCGGCAGGATCGCGTGCCCGCGACCACGCATCTGTACGCCGCGCTGCAGGCCCAGGACGGCGACCTGCGCACCAAGTGCGACTCGAGGACCGACATCCTGTGCAGCAATCCGCTGCCCGCAGCCGGCGACAACGGCACCACCGGCGGATTCACCGGCGACGTCGCGACCAGCAAGAAGTTTGCCTACAACGACGGTGACGGCTCGACCTACTACGACGTCGAGTACCCGGTGCAGATGCACAGCTTCGACCCGAACTTCCACTTCGTCGGCATGACCTTCAACCCCGAAGGCTTCGCCGACATGAAGGACAAGTACTTCCTGCTGAACGGGCGCAGCTACCCGGATACGGTGAACCCGGATCCGCTGCAGACGCAGTCGGCCGACGGCGTCTATCACTTCTCGCAGCCGCTGCCGACCATCATCAACATCCCGGCCGGCGGCCGGGCGCTGCTGCGGATCTCGAATCTGAACGTCACCGAGGAGCAGACGCTGGCCTCGCTCGGTGTGCCGATGCAGGTCATCGCGTACAACGCCAAGCTGCTGCGCGACCAGGCCGGCAACAACCTCTACTACACCACCAACTCGATCACCCTGGGCGGCGGCGAGTCGCTCGATGTCGTTCTGGACACCTGCACGGTGGCGCGCATCGATCCGTCGCAGGCGTGCCCGGCGGCCAACGTGATGCCCAAGGGCACGTACTACCTGTACACGCCCAACCTGGACCATCTGTCGAACGACGCGGAGAACTTCGGCGGCCAGATGACCGAAGTGCGCGTTAACTGAGGGGCGCCGACGATGAGCACAACGAACACGAAAGAGGCGACTGCCATGAAGCGAGTACTTCCCCTCGTGACCGCGGCGGCGGGCTGGCTGTACCTGTCGGCGGCCCAGGCCGCCGCGCCCGGGATCACCGGCGGCGCCGGAACCCCGTCCTTCGACCTGACGGCCGCGCCGGCCTACCTCACCCAGCCCGACGGGCAGGCGGTCTACTCCTGGGGCTACGGCTGCAACACGCAACCGGGCGGCTTCGTGCCGGCGGCAATCGCGCCCCCGGCCTCGGGATGTCCGACGATGCAGGTGCCCGGACCGACGCTGGTGGTCACCGAAGGCGACACCGTCACCGTCACTCTGCACAACAACCTGCCGACTCCGGCCGGCAACACCTCGATCCTGTTCCCGGGCTTCATTCTGACGAGCACTTGTCCCGCCGGTCAGCAGGGGCTGCTCACCTGCGAGGCGCCGCACGGAGGCACGGTGACCTACACCTTCACTGCCGCCTCGCCCGGCACCCGCGCCTACTACAGCGGCACGCAGGGCGATCTGCAGGTGGAAATGGGACTCTACGGCGCGATCATCGTGCTGCCGGCGCACCCCCCGGCCGTGTGCGGGACCATCGGTTCGACTGTCGACGGCCTGCCGGTGACGAACGCTGGCGGCAACAAGACGGCGCGCGCGACCTGGG
>DASSQU010000111.1:0-2972 GCA_035702325.1 Steroidobacteraceae bacterium | reverse complement strand
GGCGAGTCCGGCGAGCTCTTCGGCCAGCCAGTCGAGGCGGCCGAGGCGCTCGAGCTGCGCCTCGAGCTGCTCGGCGATCGGCAACAGGTAGCGAACGTCGTCGAGGGCATACTCGAGCTGCTCGGCCGACAGCGGCCGGCGGGTCCAGTCGGTGCGGGTGTGCGACTTCGGCAGCTCGCGCCGCAGCAGCCGGCGCGCCAGCTCCGCATAGCCGACCTGGGCCGGGAGTCCGGCGAGCCTCGCCGCGATCTGCGTATCGAACACCGGACGCACGAGTCCGGCGACCGGGAACAAAACCTCGAGATCCTGCCGCGAGGCGTGCATCACCTTGACGGTGCCGGCCGAGGCGAGCAGCGTCGCGAGCGGCGCGAGCTCGCGCAGGCGCAGCGGATCGACGCAGACGGCTTCGTCGCGCGAGGCGAGCTGCACCAGGCACAGCTGCGCGCGGTAGGTGCGTTCGCGGAGGAACTCGGTATCCAGTCCGACGCGGGTCGCGGCGCCGAGACGCATGCACAACTCTGCGAGAGCGGTCGCTGTCGTGACGGTGTGGAGCAAACGCAGTCCGGTGATGATCTGTACAATCGGCCCGGCGCATTATGCGCAGGCGGCGCCGTTATCGAAAGCGATGGGCGATATCGTTCGACTGTTCACGCAGATTGCGCTGCTGCGACGTGGACCGCAGGATCTGCCGGCGTCGATGCTGCTGCTGGTGCTCACCGTGGGCGGCTACGTGTGCGTAAACCTGCTGCTGTGCAGCCTGCTGCCGCCGAGCACCGGCTGGCTGGCGCAGCTAGCGCTCGACGTGCTGTTCACGCTCCTGTGGTACTTCGCGCTGCTGCGGCTCGCCGGCCGCGCCGAGCGCTTCCTGCAGACGGCGACCGCGGTGTTCGGCTTCCAGGCGGTGCTCTCGCCGCCGCTGATCGCGGCCGCCTGGCTGTGGCGGCGCTACTGGCAGGATACGACCTGGCAGCTGCCGATCGCCGCCCTGGGGGTGGTGCTGCTCGTGTGGCTGATCGCGGCCAACAGCCGCGTCGTCAGGGCGGCGCTCGAGTGGCCGAATGCCGCCAGCGTGGCGCTGGTCATCGCGCAGATTGCCGTCGGCCAGTGGCTGGTGCTGGCGCTGCTGCCCGCGGCGAGCTGATCCATGCGCGTGCACATCCTCGGCATCTGCGGCACCTTCATGGGCGGCGTGGCCGCGCTGGCGCGCGCGGCCGGCTTCACCGTCACCGGTTCCGACCGGGACGTGTACCCGCCCATGAGCACCCAGCTCGAGGCGCTCGGCATCGAGCTGATCACGGGCTTCGAGGCGGCGCAGCTCGTGCCGGCTCCCGACGTGGTGGTAGTCGGCAACGTGATGACGCGCGGCCAGCCGGTGATCGAGGCGCTGCTCGAGAGCGGACTGCCGTACCGCTCGGGGCCTGAATGGCTGGCGCACGAGGTGCTGCGCGGCCGGCACGTGCTCGCGGTCGCCGGCACGCACGGCAAGACCACCACCGCGTCGATCCTGGCGTGGATGCTCGAGCACGCCGGTCTCGATCCCGGGTTCCTGATCGGCGGTGTACCGGAGAACTTCGGGACGAGCGCGCGGCTCGGCTCCGAGCCGTTCTTCGTCATCGAGGCCGACGAGTACGACACCGCATTCTTCGACAAGCGCGCCAAGTTCGTGCATTACCGCCCGCGCACCGTGATCCTCAACAACCTCGAATACGACCACGCGGACATCTATGCGGATGTCGCCGCGATCCAGCGCCAGTTCCATCACCTGGTGCGAACCGTGCCCGGGAGCGGCCGCATCGTGTGGAACGCGGCGGACGCGCGCCTCGCCGAGACGCTCGCCATGGGCTGCTGGACGCCGCTCGAGGGCTTTGCCCGCGCCGGCGGTCCGCAGGCGCGCTGGAGCGCGCGGGCTGTGGCGGGCGCCGAGGACTTCTCGCGTTTCGAGGTGCTCGAGGCGGGGCGAGCGCAGGGCACGGTGCAGTGGGGCTTGATCGGTGCGCACAATGTCGACAACGCGCTCGCCGCCATCGCCGCGGCGCGGCACGCGGGCGTGACGCCCGCGCAGGCGATCGAGGCGCTGCAGGGCTTTCGCGGCATCGCACGCCGCATGCAGTTGCGCGGCGAGGTGAACGGCATTCGCGTCTACGACGACTTCGCCCATCATCCGACTGCGATCGCCACCACGGTGGATGGCCTGCGCCGCCGGGCGGGTGCCGCGGCGCGTATCGTCGCGGTGCTCGAGCCGCGCTCCCACACGATGCGCATGGGCGTGCACCGCCTGACACTCGGACCGGCTCTCGCCGGTGCGGACGAGGTGTGGCTCTACACCCCGCCCGATCTCGGCTGGGACGCCGGCGCGGTGCTCGCGGCCTTCGGCGCGCGCGGTCACGCGAGCGCTGACGTCGATACGCTGGCGCGCGAGCTCGCAGTCTCGCTCCGCCCGGGCGATCACGTGCTCATCATGAGCAACGGGGGCTTCGGCGGCCTGCACGGCAAGCTGCTCGCGGCGCTGAGGCACCTGCCCGCGGGAGCGCGTAGCTGAGGAGCGCGCCGCTAGTGCTTGATCCATCTCGCGGAACGCCCCTTTCCGGTCGGCGCGATGACTCCGTCGGCCTTCAACCGCCTGAGCACGAGGCGAACCATGTCGCGCGATACGCCGACGCACGCGGCCTCGATCTCGGAGATCGAGAACGGCTCGCGCCGCACCCACACAGCCTCGCACACTCGTTCGGTCTTCGATCCGCGCCCGGCGCCGGCCTGAGCGACCCGCTCCTCGAACTCGCGATAGGCGCGCAGCAGCCCGGCCCAGAAGTACTCGAGCCACGGACGCGCGTCGTGCTCGCCCGTGTGCCAGTATCGTGAGCTCGCTTCGAGCGTCTCGTAGTACCCGTCCTTCGTGTCCTCAGATGTGCGCTCGATGCTGATGTAGCGCCCGACCTCGTACCGCCAGTGATACAGCAGCATCAACGCCAGCA
>DASSQU010000110.1:0-3250 GCA_035702325.1 Steroidobacteraceae bacterium | reverse complement strand
TCTGCGGGGAGCCCGCCCGGTCCGAGGTGAAGTAGAGCGAGCGCCCGTCCGGAGCCCACGCCGGCTCGGTATCGATCGCCGGATCGTCGGTGATGCGGGTCAGGTCCTGACTGGAGAGATCCAGGATGTAGATGTCCGGGTTGCCGTTGCGGCCGCTGAGCGTCAGCGCCAGCCTGCGACCGTCGGGCGACCAGGCCGGCGCGCCGTTGACGCCGGCGCGCGCCGACACCAGCCGCCGCTCGCCGGTGCGCACCAGCTGCACGTACACGCCCGAGAGCTTGCTCTCGAACGAGACGTAGGCGAGCCACTGGCCGTCGGGCGACCACGCCGGTGACATGATCGGAAAACGCGACTCGAGGATCAGGTGCGGGTTCTCGCCGTCCGCGTCCGCGACGATGAGCTCGTAGTGCTGGGAAGTCGGCGTACGCTCGACCGTCACGTAGGCGATGCGGGTAGCGAACGCTCCGCGCACGCCGAGGATCTTCTCGTAGATCACATCGCTCACGCGATGGGCGGCGTTGCGCAGCGCACTCGCCGGACCCGTGAAGCGCTCCCGCGCCAGACGCACCCCGGTCAGGGTATTCACCAGGTCGAAGTCGACGGCCAGCGTGCCGTCGGCGAGCGCCGCAACCCGGCCGACCACCACGTAGTCGCTGCCGGTGCTCTTCCAGTCGCCGAGCACCACCTCGTCCGCGCGGGTCGGGGCCGAGGGCATGCGGGGGCGCGGCAGCGCGCGGAACCGGCCGCTGCCCTCGAGGTCGTGCTGCACCACCCCGGCGACGTCCAGGCCGCCGTCGGCCGGCGGCGCCGGCAGGAACGGCACCACCGCGATCGGAATCGGATCGCGCACTCCGGAGGTGATCTCGATCTCGAGCGATGCGTGCGCCGCGGGCAGCACGCCTGCGCCGAGCAGCAGCATGAGCAGCATGCGTCGCGCCGTCGGCGCGGGTCCCCGCGAAGTATTGCGATCCGGCATGGTCAGTCCGGCTTGAACCTGATCGTCAGATTGCGATCGAACAGCGACGGATCGGGCGGCGGGGGCAGCGGTGAGGCGCGGTACACCGCCGCCTCGATCGACTCGCGCACCGCCTGATCGCCGTTGCATGCGCCAATTCTCACCTGCGTCACGTCGCCTCCCGGTACCTGCGTCACGTACAAGATACAGTCTATCCCGGCCCGCGCCGTCGGCGGGCGCAGCCACGCGCGGGTGATCCTGGCGGCGATCATCGCCTGCCAGTTCGCGAGCGCGGCGCTGTTGCGCGTCGCATCCGCGGCCTCCTCGGCCGCGAGGCTGCGCTTGAGGTCCGCCTCGCGCTCGCTCTGAGCGAGCGCCTCCTGGCGCTGCCGTTCCGCCGCGGCGCGTGCCGCCGCCGCCTTCTCGGCTGCGGCCTTCTGCGCGGCGGCCTTCTCCGCCGCGGCTTTCTCGGCGGCGGCCTTCTCCGCGGCGGCTCTCTGCGCCGCCTCCCGCTCGGCCTTCTCGGCCGCAGCCTTCTCCTGCTCCGCCTGCTCCGCCGCGGCTTTCTGCTGCTCCGCCTGCCGCTGCTGCTGCTCGCGCTGTGCGAGCTCCTCCGGTGTCGGCGGCGGCGGTCCGACCGGCTGCGCCGGGACCGGAGCCGGCGGCGGCGCAGGCTCGGGCGGGCGCAGTGTCCGCGCGCTCACCACGGTCGCCTGGATGGCGAGTGCCGGCGCCGGATGACGCGGCTGCCGGAACAGCCACCAGCCGTACACCAGCGCCGCGAGCAGCGCTCCGTGCAGCAGCACCGACAGCGTGATCGAAATCCACTGGTCACTCGCGCGCTGCGCCATGGAGTGCGCGCTGCGCGTCAGCCGGTGCGCGGCACGGGTTGCGGTAGCGCGTCGGTGACCAGGCCCACCTGTCGGGCGCCGGCCTGCTGCAGGATGACCATCGCCTCGACCACGCGACCGTAGGCGAGCGCGGTATCGGCTTTGACGAGCACCGGGCGGGCGGGGCTGCCACGCAGCGCCGCCGTGGCGCGCGCCGCCACCGTCTGGACATCGAGGGCGGCGCGCGGGTCGCCGCCCATGTTGAGGTAAAAGCGGCCCTGCCGGTCGATCGACAACACCAACGGTTTGAGCTGCTGCGGCTGCAGAGGTTCCGCGCCGGCCTTCGGCAGCTCCACCTTGACGCCCTCGGTCAGCAGCGGCGCGGTGATCATGAAGATGATCAGCAACACCAGCATGACATCGATGTAGGGCACGACGTTGATCTCGCCCATCAGGCGCCGTCCGCGCGAGGTCTGTGCCATGGTCAGCGCTCCTGTCCCGACCGCAGCTCCTGGCCCGCCTTGCCCAGCGCCGGCACGGCGTTCGTCGCCGTGGCGCGGGTCGCGTGGCGCTGCAGGATGGTCGAGAACTCCTCGATGAATGCATCGAAACGGATCTCGAGGCGCGTCACCTGGTCGGCGAAGCGGTTGTAGGCGACCACCGCGGGAATGGCCGCGAACAGGCCGAAGGCGGTCGCCACCAGCGCCTCGGAAATGCCGGGCGCCACCTGCGCGAGCGTCGCCTGCTGGACGTTACCGAGCGAGGAGAAGGCGCTCATGATCCCCCACACGGTTCCGAACAGCCCGA
Source organism: Steroidobacteraceae bacterium (assembly GCA_035702325.1). Taxonomy (GTDB): domain Bacteria; phylum Pseudomonadota; class Gammaproteobacteria; order Steroidobacterales; family Steroidobacteraceae; genus 13-2-20CM-66-19. Next base: position 658 of record DASSQU010000110.1, on the reverse strand, counting down.
CGTAGGGACTGGTGCTGCCGACGGTGGCGAGCGTCGCGAGGCTGTGCTCGAGGCGGTCGACCTCCTTGAGCTGCGCGACCCGCATGGCGCGCCGCGAGCCCTCCAGCAGCTGTTCCTGGTCGAAGGCGCTCTGGCGCAGCCGCGCGAACTCGCGGAAGCCGAACTCGAAGATGCCGGCCATGCCGGTCGCCCCGCCGTGCGCCTCGATCGCGCGGTAGAGCTGCGCCAGGTCGTCGCCCGACCAGAAGCGGCTCTCGAAGCGGTCGGCCTCGCGGCGGGCGCGGCCGATGATGCGCCGCTTGCGGAAGATGATCGCCCAGGAGCTGAGCGAGGCGAGCAGCAGGATGCCGATCACGATCTGCACCGGGACGCTCGCTGCGGCGATCAGCCGCAGGATCGACAGTTGCTCACCCATCCGCGGAAACCTCCCTTACGAGCGCCTGCGTCAGAAACTCCGGCAGCCGCTTCGGCCGCAGCGTGCGCGCATCGACGCACGCCACCCGCACGCTCGCCTCGGCGAGCAGTCGTGGTCCCGGCGCGCCGCCGCCGGCGCGGGCGCCGCGATAGATGCGCTGGGCGAAGCACCGCGACGCCGCGCCCTGCGGCTGCGGCTCGCAGGTGATCTCGAGCTCGTCATCGAGGCGCGCCGGCGAACGGT
>DASSQU010000109.1:0-2026 GCA_035702325.1 Steroidobacteraceae bacterium | reverse complement strand
GTTGCTCCGTGCCGCCGGAACTGCAGGGAACCTGACCTCGGACGCGCACCTTGCGGCGCTCGCGATTGAGCACGACGCGAAGATCGTAAGTTTTGACCGCGACTTCGCCCGGTTTGCGGATGTGAAGTGGGTGCACCCTCCCTGAGGGGTCTCGGGCACTGTCCGGGTGCGTCGATTACTCGTGGCAGGGCTCGAGCAGGCGTCTCCGAGCGCCATCGCGGGTCATAGGCCGAACACCCGCCTGCGCAGGCTCTCGGCCGCGCGCTCGGCCGTGTGACCGTCCCAGAGCGCGGGCCTCCGGCCTTTCGGCCAGCGCCCCGCGAGCGCCTCGCGTGCCGCGGGCACCAGGTCTCCGGGCTTCGCGAGGCGGTTCGTGCCCTCGGTGACGGTGATCGGGCGCTCGGTGTTCTCGCGCAGCGTCACGCAGGGGATGCCGAGGTAGGTGGTCTCTTCCTGCACGCCCCCCGAATCCGTGATCGCAATGCTCGAGCGGACGACGAGGCTCATGAACTCGACGTAGCTCAGGGGCTCGGTGAGCCGGATCGCCGCAGCCTGCGTGAGCAGACTCAGCAGTCCGAACTCCTCGAGGCGCTTGCGGGTACGGGGGTGAACCGCGAACGCCACCGCGAGCTCGCGCGAGAGCGCGACCAGCGCCTGGGTGAGCTCGGTGAGCGGCGCGCGCTCATCGACGTTGGACGGCCGGTGCAGCGTCACCACGGCATAAGGGGCGCCCTCGAGCCTGAGGCGCGCCCGGGTGTCGGCGGCCTCGATCTTCCCGCGCAGCATCTCGAAGGAATCGAGCATGATGTTCCCTACGCAGTCGATCTTCTCCGGCGGCACCCCCTCGCGGATCAGGTTCTCGTCGGCATCTTTCGACGGGGTCCAGAGCAGATCCGCGATCGCATCGGTCACCAGGCGGTTGATCTCCTCCGGCATGCGGCGGTCGCGGCTGCGAAGTCCCGCCTCGAGGTGCACCACGGGGATCCGGAGCTTCGCCCCGACAAGGGCGCAGGCTGCGGTCGCATTCACGTCCCCCACGACCACGATGGCATCGGGCCGCTCGGCGCTGCAGACCGCTTCATACGCGATCATGGTGCGCCCGGTCTGCTCGGCGTGACTTCCGCTGCCTACCCCGAGGTGATGCGCGGGCTCAGGGAGCGCGAGGTCGCGGAAGAAGGCTTCCGACATGTTCGCGTCGTAGTGCTGCCCGGTGTGCACGATGCCGACCCGGCACCAGTGCTCGCGCTCGAGCGCGTGGTAGAGCGGGGCCACCTTCATGAAGTTCGGACGGGCGGCGGCGATCAGGTGGACGGCTCTCGGCTTCACGCGCTGCGGGGCTCCTTCGGGGCGGTGAGCGTATCGCGGACTTTCGGGATCCGAGAGCCCGGTCATGCACCCGAGGCAGGCCGGGGAGTACGCTCCACCATGTGGGGGAGTACGCTTTGAGGGCCAGCCTGCCGGTCCTTCAGGGCGTGAACTCTACCTTGACCGCGCGTTGTCTGCACGCGGCGACACTGGTCGCACCTCGGACAGGCAGGTAACTTTCATCGTTCCACCACCTATAGGGATCACCTCCATGGCGCTCTGGAAAGACACGAATGCTGGAACCATCCCGGCCCCGACCAGCCCCGGCATCGCGCCCGGGCCGGCTCACGCGGCCCACCACCCCCCGGAGAAGACGAACGTGGCGCCCTTGAGCCCCGAGGTTCCGCGCCGCGCGGCGGCGGCGGCGCCGCGCCAGGAGATGCGCGAGTCGATCATCTCCGCCGACCTCACCATCGAAGGGAAGATCGTCGGCTCCGGCCACGTGCGCATCGCGGGGCGCTTCAAGGGCGACGTCCAGGTGGATGGAAACTTAAGCCTCGATGCCGGAGCGCGGCTCGAGGGTCAGGTGAAGGCGAGCGTCGTCAGCGTGGGCGGTGAGCTCATCGGCAACATCGACAACGCCAAGCGGGTCGAGCTCCTCGAGACCGGCGTCATCAACGGCGACGTGAAGGCGGGATCGCTCACGGTCGCGGCCGGCTCG
>DASSQU010000108.1:0-6327 GCA_035702325.1 Steroidobacteraceae bacterium | reverse complement strand
GTCGATCGGCTGACACGCGCCTGAGCGCGTCGGCGGCGTTTCCGCAGGCCCGCGGACCGGGCGTGCGCGCCGCTCAGGATGGCTTCAGCGCGGCGATGGCATGCGGGGCCGGACCGAGCGCGATGGAGGTTCCCACACCGGCATACAGATAGCGCTCGCCGAAGGTCCTGCGGAGCGCGGCAAAGGTGGGTTCGCCGGTGCAGTGCCCCGGCGCCACGTAGGCGACCTTGTAGGTGTCGTGCAGCAGTGCAACCGTCTTCTCGATATCGGCGTCCTTGGCCAACACCAGATGCAGCCCGCCCATCAGCAACTGAATGTGCGGGGTGATGGCCGCGGCTGCGGCCGCAATCCGCTCGATCCCGGGGTGCGAGCAGCCGACGACAACGACCGCGCCGTCCGGCGTGTCGATCACCAGCGACAGCTCACGCAGCTCGAGCGTGGTCGGCTTGTCGGACACCAGCGCCACCAGGTGAAATCCGGGCGCGACCTCGGTGGAGTTCTCGATCAGCTCGATGTTGGCCTGCGGCCAGGCACTGCCGAACTTCATGATCGCCGGCGGCGAACCGTCGTAGTAGCGCTGTTCCGCCGGCAGCGACGAGTCCTGGCGGTAGAAGCTGCCGGGCAGCGAGAACCCGTAGACGCCGAAATTCTCTTTCGGCGCGTAGATCCTCACCCGGGGGTTGACCCGCAGCAGATAGCTCATGCCCCCCATGTGATCCCCGTGGCGATGGGACATCACCACGAAATCGAGCCGGGACAGGTCAGCGCCCCTCGCCCGGGCATTGTGTTCGAGGATCGCGGGGTCATTCCCGGTGTCGAACAGTATGCGTTTGCCGCGGTATTCGATCAGCGCCGCGTAGCCCCAGTCCTTGCTCATGGCAGCGTCGCGGCCGAAGGCATCGTAGAGAACGGTGATGCGCGGCGGCGCAGTCGCCGCAGTCCCGCCCGACGACAGGCCGTGGCTCACGCACCCGTCGAGAAACGGTACGGCGACTGCCGCCAGAGCTAGCACCCTCAGGCCCTTGCGCTTCGGCATGACGCCCCCTGCTGAGCGCGCCGGCTGTCTTCGCCTGACGGCGCTCACCGTGACGCCCGACTCCCCCTGTCGGGCCGCACGATGCTACACCGCGCTGCGCCGCACGCGCCACCAGCGCGGCACCCAGGGAGCTCAGGGATTGCGGAGCGGCTGCAGCAGCATGCGATCGAGCCGCAGCTCGGCCGGATCGCGGAACTGCTCGAGCCCGATGATCATGGCATCGTGTCCGGCCTGCGGCTGCGCGCGGTAAGTGCCGGCGAGCCGGTCCCACCACGGCAGATTGAAGCCAAAATTGCTGTCGGTCTCGCGCCGCACGACCGAGTGGTGCACGCGATGCATGTCCGGCGTGACGACCAGCCAGCGCAATCCCCGATCGAGCCGCTGCGGCAGCCGTACGTTGCCGTGATTGAACAGCGATGTCGCGTTGAGCAGCACCTCGAAAAGCAGCACGCTCACCGCCGGTGAGCCCAGGGCGGCCACGATGCCGAACTTGATCGCCATGGACAACAGGACCTCGAGCGGGTGGAAGCGAACCCCGGTCGTCACGTCGAACTCCAGATCGGCGTGGTGCATGCGGTGCAGCCGCCACAGCGCCGGCACGGCGTGGAACAGGACGTGCTGCAGGTAGATGCCGAGGTCGAGGAGAATCACCGATGCGACGACCGCGAGCCACCCGGGTGCGGCGACGGCGTGGAACAGACCCCAGCCGCGCGCCTCGGCGAGCAGTGCGGCGGCGGCCGCGCCCGTCGGGAAGACGAGCCGCAGCAGCAGGGCATCCAGCACCACGATGCCGAGATTGCCGGGCCAGCGGCGGGCGCGGCTGATCACCTGCAGCCGCCGGGGCGCCAGCAACTCCCACAGCATCATCAGCAAGAGCACCCCGGCGAAGGCGCTCAGACGGATCAGGGCCTGGTTACTCGATAGCGTTGCCAGCACTCGCCGGCAATTATCGCTTCTGGACCGGAACCGGCAACGCCCGGCGCGAGCGCGTTCCCCGGCTGCTCATTGCGCCGTCAGCACCTCTTCCTTGAGTCCGCACTTCGAGCAGGCGTAGGCCTGAGCGATACGGGGCGGCTGGCCGGGTTGCTTGACCGGCCGTCTCCCGGTGACCTTCCAGCCGAGCTCGTGGCAGCGCGGGCACCGTTCGACCTGCGGAGCCGACTGCGCCTGGAGCCGGGCCTTCAGTGCGGCGTGCTCGCTGACGAGCTCGTCGATCCTGATTTGTACCTCGGCAATCTCGAGCAGCAGTTCGGCGACAATACCCTTGAAAGGCGAATCCTTGGTCCGCTCGCTCATCGTCCGCAGCCGGGTTGCGAGCATCAATGCCTGAGAAATCGCCTTATTCAGATCGGTCATAAGGAGTCGCGTGGCACCCCGTCAGCCATCGGCTCGCGCAGTCGTTCCGCCACGACCTCGAATCTGATCGGGTCGCCGGGCAGCGGCGCCACCCAGCCGACGATATGGCCGCAGGTGAGGTATATCACGCGGCCGCTGCGGAAATCGACTTCCTCGTCGTCACGGTCGTCCTGCGATGGATCGTAGCGGCGGATGTTGCGGTCGCACAGGCTCAGCATATAGCCGACCGTGTGCAACCCCTGGTTAGCGAGCGCATCGGCCAGGGAGAAGAAATTGGCGAATGGCGCGTTGTGGATCGAGCAGATGTGGGTGTGGAAATCAGCCACTACATCCGGGCCGTACCACTCCTCGAGATCGACACCGAAGGGCTTGTATGAACTGGTCAATTCGGAGGCCACGAAGCCGCCCTCGACCCTGCGCACCACGCCGCCGCACTCGTAGCGCGGGTCGCAGGTCGCAGCCGCATGCTTGAGGGCGTCGATAGCCGCCTCGTCCATGGTCGCGAAGACCGCCAATGCGAACAGGTTCACCATTCGTTTCACTCCAGACCGGCGGGCCTGCGCCACCGCTTTCCGCCGGCAATCCCCTGGGCTCGGTAGCCGCCCGTTTGTGCTTCTGATGCAGCTGCGCACCGCGGCGCAGCGAGCGTGTGGTCACTAGACTTCACGACCACCCCCGGTGCTGTCGCGGGCGTACGTCGCATCCTCTCCCAGCAGACCGTGCACCAATCGGAGGGTTTCGCCGTCCGCGCTCGAGGCGGCGGGGGAGTGCCGTCTTGCGCGGCCGCGGCAAGCCGCGATTGTGACGACGGTCCGATTGTCCCCGCAGCGAGTGAGACCGGCCGCAAATTGCGCCAGCGGCTTTCTGGGGTGATCTCCCCCCACCGGCGCCCGGCCCGGCCTGCCCCGACTTGGGGCCGGCGGCTTCGGACGATAGACTGCCGGCGGAGGCAGACTCTCATGTACACCGGCAGCTGCCATTGCGGTCGCATCGCATTCGAGGTCGAGGGGAACTTCACCGAGGTCAATGAATGCAACTGCTCGCACTGCAGCCGCAAGGGCTATCTCCTCTGGTTCGTCCCGCGCGAGCAGCTGCGCCTCAAGTGCGCCGAGAACAGTTACAGCACCTACCGCTTCCACAAGCACGTCATTGCCCACCACTTCTGCCCGACGTGTGGCTGTGCTCCCTTCGCTACCGGTAAGGGTCCGGGGGGCGTGGCGACCGCTGCGATCAACGTGCGCTGCCTGGAGAACATCGATCTCGCGGCGCTCAAGCGCGTGCCGATCGACGGTCGCAGTCGCTGAGCGCTTCAGCCACGGTGCGCGTGTGTCCGCGCGCTACGGCCTGTGTCTCAGTTCGGGGCAGGCCGACTGAGAAGCAGCTATAAGAAAGAATGAGAGGGCGTCATTTGCGCATGACATAAGCCATGATGCCAAACAGCGACAGGTTGACGCGTTGACTTGGGCAATCCGCTACCCCACCCTAGGATCACATCTGCACGAGGCACACCTTTCGAAAGAAGGGGTCGCAAAGCCACCGGTCTAAGGGGGTCAACCTATGACAGCGGGGTTGCCAGCATGGAAAAGCGCACGGCAATGGCGCGGCCTCACGTTCCGCCCGTGAATCGAGCGCACCTCGAGCGCGGCGCGCATCCCACTGCGCATCGGACCCGACCGTTCGGCTGACGCCCGCTCTGGCGCACTCCCACTGCTGACCCTGCCACGGGCGCTGGCCTTGCCGCCCACTGACCGTCCCTACCCATTTTTCCGATCGCAAGCGAGCACTGACATGTCCATGACAAGCCTGTTGACCTTCACGCCATGGCCGCTGTTGTCGGCGACCATTCTGTTCATTCTGCTGGTGGCAGCGCTCTACCTGGCGAGGGACACGGCGCACCAGGCGATCACCGCTGCCGCCGCGGCCCTCTCGCGCGGCCTGCGCGTCGCCTCGCACTCGGTGATCCGCGCGCAGCAGCAGCTCGCCGCGCGCAACCGCGCGGTGTTGCTGTCGGCCGGCCGCGAGGCCAAGGAGCGTATCGTCGAGCGCGAGTTCGCGCGCGTCGGCGACACGGTACGCAAGGACCTCGCCGGCTACCCCGAGATGCACCGGCGTCTGAGCGAGGCGATCCTGCGCATCGAGGAGGATCAGGCGAAGGCGGTGGAAGTACCGCCGGAAGCGCCGGGCTGGGCCCAGGCGGTGAAGGTCGTGGCCGATCTCGACACCCGCAATGCCGGTGCCGACATCCTCGCCGACATCCACAAGTCGATGGTCAAGGCGCACGACGAGGCGATGAACGACTACCGCAAGGCGAGCGGCGAGCGCCACGCCCTGCTGCGCCGCATGATGCCCGACTGGCGGCTGATCCAGGACACGCTCGGGCGCGTCAACAAGAGCGTCGAGAGTGTGATCGGCCGCGCGCTCGCGATCGATCGTCACATGGAGGAGTACGAGGCGATCGTGCGCGGCGAGGATCGCGCCGTGTCGATCCTGTCCTCATCGTCGATCGTGTACTTCTTCATTTCGCTGCTGGTGCTCGCGGTCGCGACCGCCGGCACCGCCGTCAATTTCACCCTGATTGCGCGCCCGATGGCGGAGATGGTCGGCGGCACGAACTTCATCGGCGCCTACCGCACCGCCGACATCGCCGCGCTGGTCATCATCATGGTCGAGATCTCCATGGGACTGTTCCTCATGGAGTCGCTGCGCATCACCCGGCTGTTCCCGGTGATCGGCGCACTGTCGGACAAGATGCGCGTGCGCATGATCGGCGTGACGTTCACGATCCTGCTGCTGATGGCAAGCATCGAGGCGGGGCTCGCCTACATGCGCGAGGTGCTGCTGCAGGATGAGCTCGCGACCAGCGCGCTGCTGCGCGGCGATACCTCTAGCGCCGGCTCGATCGTCTACTCGCACCTGTGGATCACCACGGCCGCACAGATGGGCATGGGCTTCGTGCTGCCCTTCGCGCTGGTGTTCGTGGCCATTCCGCTCGAAACCTTCGTGCATTCGCTGCGCACCGTGGTCGGCCTGATCGGTATCGCGGCGCTGCAGGCGCTCGCGCTGCTGCTGCGGCTGCTGTCGAACGGCTGCCGTCACCTCGGGGTGCTGGCCCGCCGCCTCTACGACCTGCCGCTGTTCGCGCCGCTGTGGGTCGAGAGCCGTCTGCGCATGGCGGCTGCTCCCCAGAGCGCGGCGGCGCCCGCCGCCGTGCGCGCCAAGCCCTGGAAGGAGGCCAAGACATGAAACCCCGGCTTGTGCTGCTCGCCGGCCTCTGCACGGTCGGCGCCTGCGTCCAGCCCGCCCCGCACAGCACGGGCGTATACCTGCTGGTCGACACCTCGGGTTCCTACAACCGCAACGTGACCAAGACGGACCAGATCATCCTCTACGCGCTCTCGCGGCTGCAGTCCGAGGACTCGATCGCGGTCGCCCGCATCGATACCGGGAGCTTCACCGAGCGGGACATCATCGCCAAGGCGACGTTCGACGACCGGCCGAGCACCGCCAACGCGCAGAAGCGCGCGTTCGCCAGCCGGGTCGAGAAGTTCATCGATGGCTCCTCGCCCGCGCCCTACACCGACATCACCGGAGGCATGCTGCAGGCGATCGAGTACCTGAACGAGAAGCGCACGGCGCGCAAGGAGATCCTGATCCTCTCCGACATGAAGGAGGATCTCGCCAAGGGCTACGTCCGCGACGTGCCACTCGACTTACACGGCTTCGACGTGGTGGCGCTCAATGTGACCAAGCTTCGCAGCGACAACTTCGATCCGCGCCTGTACCTGGGACGGCTCGACGCGTGGCGCGCCCGGGTCGAGAAGGGCGGCGGCCACTGGCGGGTCGTCAACGACATCGACCATCTGACGGGACTGCTCTGAGCGGATTCAGTCCTTGCGGCGCATCCACTCGCCGATCGCTCTGCGATCCCAAGCGAG
>DASSQU010000107.1:0-2037 GCA_035702325.1 Steroidobacteraceae bacterium | reverse complement strand
AGCCGGCGAAATTCGCACCGTGGTCGTAGTCGCTGCCCACGCTCAGGGTGGCGCACGCCGCGAGGCCGATCACGACGGCCGCGAGCGCCGGCCGCATGGACTCATGCCCGATGAACTGTCTACTCGAAATCATAGGAGTCTTCCCTGTGTTGTCGCTGCAGCGCACCTGCCTGCCCGCGCAGCGTTGCTCGACACAGCGGCAACGGCCATAAGCACGTCTACGGATTACCGATGCCGGAGGCGTTTCCGCCGTCGGTACGCACATGTACAGACAGCGCGCGCGGCGCCGGAGTGAGAATCTGCGTGCGCCATGAGTACTGCACCCCCACGGCAGTTTGCCAACCGGCGCGAAGCAGGCAGGGAGCTCGGCGCGGCGCTCGGGAAGCTCGAGCTGCGACCTCCGGTTGTAGTGCTGGGCCTTGCCCGCGGCGGCCTTCCGGTGGCCTCAGAGGTGGCCGATGCGCTCAGCGCGCGGCTCGACGTTCTCGCCGTGCGTAAGATCGGCATGCCGGGCGAAGCCGAGCTCGCCGTGGGGGCGATCGCCGCCGGCGACGTCACCGTGCGGCACCCGCCGCCGGGCAGCCCGATCGAGCTCAGCGCGCAGGACTTCGCCGCCCTCGAGCGGCGCGAGCGCAGCGAGCTCGAGCGGCGCGAGCGGCTCTATCGCGCCGGTCTGCCGCCCCTCGAGCTCACCGGCAGCACCGCCGTTCTGGTAGACGACGGGCTGGCAACGGGCGCCACCATGCTCGCCGCCATACGCGCCGCGCGCCGCGCAGGCGCCCGAGTGGTGATCGTCGCGGTACCGGTCGCCTCCGGCGAGGCAGCCGCCCTGGTACGCCCCGAGTGCGAGCGGCTGGTGGTGCTGCAGACTCCCGGGTACTTTTACGCGGTCGGGCAATGGTATCGGGACTTCAGCCAGGTCGAGGACGCCGAGGTCTGCCGCCTGCTGGCGGCGCGGCGTACCGCGCAGCCGCACGGTCGTACCGGTTAACCGCCGGGTCGCTACCGAATCCCATCGAGGCGCTGCGTTACGAATAGCGGCGCGGCTGCGGTGCCGCTGCGTGCGGATAGTACGGATGGCACCGCAGGTCACTCCGTCGATACTGCCCGGAGTAATCCACGCGGACAGGAACGATCATGAGCAACACGGCGCCGCCCCTGCTGGGGGGTTTGGTTTGCGTGCTCGGCGCGTGCGCCATGGCCGCGGGCGCGGCCAGGCCGGCCGACGGCATACCGGGCGATCTCGGTCCGCCGCAGGGTGCCCCGATTCACGCCCAGCTCACCAGCCCTCCCTTCGTTCCGCCCGCGATCCATCGCAGCCGACCCGCCAAGGTGATCGTGGAACTCGAGGTGCGCGAGGTGCAGAAGGAGATCTCCGAGGGAGTCACCTACACCTTCTGGACCTTCGGCGGCACCGTGCCGGGCAGCTTCATCCGCATACGCCAGGGCGACACCGTGGAGTTCCACCTCAAGAACCATCCCGACAACAAGATGCCGCACAACATCGACCTGCACGGCGTCACCGGGCCGGGCGGCGGTGCGGCCTCGAGCTTCACCGCACCGGGCCACGAGTCGCAGTTCACCTTCAAGGCGCTCAATCAGGGCATCTACGTATATCACTGCGCCACGGCGCCGGTCGGCATGCATGTCGGCAACGGCATGTACGGGCTGATGCTGGTCGAGCCGCCGCAGGGCATGAAGCCGGTCGACCACGAGTACTACGTGATGCAGGGGGACTTCTACACGGTCGGCCGGTACCGTGAGCACGGCCACCAGGACTTCGACATGCAGAAGGCCATCGACGAAACGCCCACCTATGTGGTGTTCAACGGCGCCGAGGGAGCCCTGGTCGGGGACCGCGCCCTGAAGGCGAAGGTCGGCGAAACGGTGCGGCTGTTCGTCGGCAACGGCGGCCCGAACATGGTGAGCAGCTTTCACGTCATCGGCGAGATCTTCGACCGGGTGCGCTACGAAGGTGGCGTGCATGAGCAGCAGAACGTGCAAACCACGCTGATTCCCGCCGGCGGCGCCGTAATC
>DASSQU010000106.1:0-14600 GCA_035702325.1 Steroidobacteraceae bacterium | reverse complement strand
TACTGCGGGAACTCGGCATTGTGCGTGCCGACGCCCACGTCGGCGAAGCCGTGCATCGGCATGCCGGTGTCTTCGGCGCGTTGCCAGGCGTTGGCGGCCATCTGCGCCACGGTCTGCTCGAGCTGTGCCAGACGCGAGGCGGTTTCCACCGGCGCCGCCGGCCCGGCAGGGGGCGCAGCCGCCGCGGGGCTCGGCACGGCGGCCGGTGCGGGCGGCGCCGCGGCGGTGGCCGGTGCCGTGCCCGCCGGCTGCTGGCCGACCAGCGACTCCAGATCCTTAACCTTCTGCGACAGCTCCTGGATCATCTTCAGGCTCTGATCGAGCTTCTTCTGCAGCTCGGCGATCTGGTCGCTCTCGCTTCCCGCGGCGTATGCGACGAGCGAATGGCCGAGGCAGACCGCCAGCAGCAGGCAAAGCCACGCGCGGGGGCGCCTGACACGCAGGTATCCTGTGGTACCCATCGAAACCGCTACCTCTGAGTGAACTGCAGCCCTGCGGCTGCGTCGGTTGCCACCAGCGCGCCGTGCTCGTCGAAGTAGACGATGCGCGAATCGTGGATCACGTGCTCATCCATCTTCCAGAATTCGAACCCGAGCTGACGCGCGATCTGCTGCACCTCGCTGCGGGTGCCGACCAGGAAATGCCAGTTGTCGCGCGTGAGATGCCGGGTGCGCCGGTACTGGCGCCACGCCGCGGGGTCATCGGCGTCGGGGTCGAAACCGACGATCAGGAACTCGGCGCGCAGGCCGCGCCGGTCCAGGTCGTGTTGCACCTGCTGCAGGTGGCTGATGGTGGCCGGACAGACCCGGTGACAGGTCGCGTATGCCATGGTCAGCACGACCGCACGGCCCTGCAGCGAGCGCAGGTCGAATGCCTGTCCGCCGTCGTCGCGCCAGCGCGATGGCAGATCGGCGAGCCGCACGGCCGCAACGGCCGACGGTTGCGGCGCCGCACCGGCGAGCGCCGTCAGTGCGGCGAGCAGAGCGAGCACGGCACGGCCGCCCGCGCGCTCAGGCGCGTGTCGCGCGTCGCCGGACCGACGGCGGCTCTTGTGCATGCGGCCAGGCCCCCCGAAAAACTCCTGCGGAAAGTATGTGCGCGCGGGCGCTATGTCAAACGCGACGCGGGTCACATGCCGCAGTGCAACGAGCGCAGACAGGTCTCAGTTCGCGGAACTCGCCAGCGTCGCGAAGTACGCATCGAGCTCCTGACGCTCGGCATCGGCCAGATTCACGCCCAGGGGCATGCGGTGCGCGCCCGCGCCGGCCGACAGCCGGTAGTGGATCTCCTCGAGCAGCGTGCCGTGCGGCGCGGGCCGCTCGCGCAGCTCGCGGGCCAGCGTCGCGGGCCTGGAGAACGGAATAAGGGGACCGGCGCCGGTCTCGTGACAGTTGACGCACAGTTGCAGCGCCGCCGGAGGCGCCGTGGCCCCGCTGCCGGTCGCCGCCGCCGCGCTGCCGCCAGCGAGGCCGGCAGGGGCGGGCGGCGCGGACGCCCCGGGCGCACCGCTGCCCGGTCCGCTCAGGGCCGCCACGCTGCGGCGCTTGAGGTAACTGCAGTAACGGTCGCCATCGGCCGACGTGACGGAATAGCTCAGGGTCGCGAGGGTCCGGTCGCCCGGTGCGATGGCCGCGAGCAGCGCCTCGCGCAGCGGCCGGCTCGGGGACGGCGGCCGGGTGAAATCGAAGGTGGCGGTCTCGAGCGCCAGCGTCCAGTCCTGTGTCGGGAGGCGCAACGCCGTCTCCGCCAGGAAGCGCAGCGGCAGCAGCGTGTTCACCGCGGCGGACGGGGCGGCTCCGGGGGCGGCCGTGGCGCGTGCCGCTTTGAGCTGCGCCTGGCGGGCGTTGGCGCGGGCGGTGTCGCGCGCGAAGCGCTCGAACGCCTCCCGCTGCGAGTGCCAGAGTGACTCGGGATAGAAATCGGCGAGCGGGCTGCAGCCGTTGTCCGCAACCCCGAGCAGGGCGTAGCGATAAGCGGCGAAGGCCGGCTGCCGCACCAGTCGCGCCGCGAGCGCCTGCAGCTGCAGCTCGCTGAGATCGCCCGCGAGCTCGGCATTCGGCGGCTCCGGAGTCACGCTCGAATACTGGCTCGCGGCGCTCGGACGGAAGGTGCGGGGATCGGCGAAGCGCGCGGCGCCCAGCAGCGAGCGATAGCGCGGGTGCGCCGGCTGCCGTGCCAGAAAGCGCGTGAGTCCGGCGCGCTCGCGCGCCGAGAGACTCGCGCCGTAGCGCTCGCCGTAGGCGCCCGGCCACAGCGGGAAGGTGTCCCACACCGGCCGCGGCGGCTTGCCGTGGCAGCGCAGGCAGCGCGGCGGATCGGTTTCCGACAGCACCACGCCGGAGGCACCCCGCGGCCGCTCGGGAAACGCGAGCTCGCGCAGCCGGAACTCGCCGCTCACGCCCTCGAACTCGAGCGTCTCCACCACCCGGAAACCGCGCTGCGCCGCATTGCCGTTGAAGGTGAGCACCAGACGCGCGTCCGGACCGTAGAGGATCACGCGCGGGTTCTCCGGGCTCGCGTCCTGGAGGCTGCGGCTCTCGAACACCAGCGCGTAGCGGCTGCGCTGTGTCTCGGGAAGCGCCGCAATCAGCTCCTCGATCGTGCCGATGTCGCGGCTCGCGATCAGCGACTGCAGCGAGGCGAAGTTGAAATTGTCGGCGGGCGCAGCACCGGCCGGGAGCGCAAGGAGCAGCGGCAGGCAGGACGCGCGGCGCACGGTTGGAAGCAGGCCCTCCGGCCCCCGACATAATGTTCAGGACATCACGGGCCGCGGATGTTACACCCTGCGACTTGACAAAGCGTGATCGGCATCTCGTTCGCTGCTCCCTGAAAATGCTATCGATTCCGCCTGCTTGTGGGTGGCGTGCCTGTCTGCATGGTGCGGACGGGGCCTGACGGAGCGCACTTCGGGATTCGCATGCTGATTGACGCTCAAACTCGCGGCTACGGTGGTTCGCAGTGATGCGCTCGACCGATCGCCTGATTGCCCTGCAGTTCCTGGCGGTCGCGGTGCCGATCGCCTTCGTGCTGCTCGCCCAGATGGTGGCCGACGGGCGGCGCGCCGCGGCGCTCGAGGCCTCGCGTCCGCTGCGCACGCTCGCCAACGACGCGCGCGCCGACTACCGCACCTTCACCAACGGCGCGGCGGATGCCGTCGACACCGGCGCGCTCGGCCGGCAGTCGGCCGAGGCCCTGAAGCATTCCGCGGAGCGGCTGGCCGAGCTCGCCGCGCGCGGCGCCGGCGGCAACCTCGGGGACACTCCCGCGCAGGTGGCCGATCTCGCCACCCGGGTTCAGAGCGGGGCCACGCTCGACCGGCTGATGGCACTGCGTGGCGAGATCGCCGCGGGCGACCGCGCGACGCGCGCCATCGACGAGAGCTTCGAGCGCAGCGATGCGGCCGTGGTCCGGGATGCGGTCGAGTCGGCACGCGTGCAGAAGCAGCGGGTGACGCTCGCGCTGTTCATCAGCCTGATTCTCACGGTGTTCTTCGTGCTGGCGACGCGCCTGCGGCTCAAGCGGCAGATCGAGGCCGACGCCGCCATCGAGCGGCGGCGGCGCGCGGAGCTCGAGACGATTTCGATCCGCTTCGGCATGGCGACGCGTGCCGCGCGCGCCGGCGTGTACGAGGTGCAGGAGAGCGACGGCAGCGTGTGGTGGAGCGACACCATGCACGAGCTGTACGGCCAGTCCACCGACAGCTTCACTCCGACGCTGAGCGGCTGGCTCGCACTCGTCTACCCGGCCGATCGCGCCGGCGCCGAGGCGGCGATGACGCGCGCGATGCGCGAGCGCCGGCCGCTGCACTCGCACTACCGCGTGGTGCGCCCGGACGGCAGCCTCAGCCACATCGAGTCGGTGGGGGCGGTGGTGAGCGATTCGGCCGATGGCGGCGCGCGGCTCGTCGGCATCGAGCTCGACGTCACGGAGCGTGTGGCCGCGGCGCGGCGCGAGGAAACGCTGCAGGCGCAGCTGCGCGATGCGTCGCGGCAGGCCGGCATGGCCGACGTTGCCACCAGCGTGCTGCACAACGTCGGCAACGTGCTGAACAGCGTGAACGTCTCGGCGAATCTGGTGACCGACAGCATCAAACGGTCGCGCGCGCCCGGGCTCGAGCGGGTGGTATCGCTGCTGAAGGAGCACGAGAGCGATCTCGGCACCTTCGTGGCACAGGACCAGCGCGGCCGGGTGCTGCCGGTCTACCTCGCGGAGCTGGCGCGCCACCTCAATGCCGACAACCAGAGTGCGCTGCGCGAGCTCGATTCGCTCAAGAGCAACATCGACCACATCAAGGACATCGTGACCATGCAGCAGCGCTACGCGAAGCTCGGCGGTCTCGCCGAGCTCATCGACGTGCGCCACCTGGTCGAGGAGAGCGTGCGCATCAATTGCAATGCGCTCGAGCGTCACGCGGTGCGCCTGGTGCGCGAATTCGGCGAAGTGCCGGAGATCGTGGTCGACAAGCACAAGGTGCTGCAGATCCTGGTGAACCTGCTGCGCAACGCCAAGGACGCCTGCCAGGGCATGACCGACCGCGAGAAGGTGGTCAGGATTCGCATCGAGAAGTGCGCCATCGGAGTGCGCCTCTCGATCGCCGACAACGGCGCCGGCATCACCCGGGAAAACATGGAGCGGATCTTCATTCACGGCTTCACCACCAAGAAGTCGGGTCACGGCTTCGGGCTGCACAGTGGCGCGCTCGCCGCCAAAGAGATGGGCGGCGTATTGCGTGCCGAGAGCGCCGGCCCGGGGCACGGCGCCACTTTCGTGCTGGAACTCCCTCTCAAACCTCCCGAGAGCTCCCATGACTAGCGTCACTGCATCGACCAGGCGACGGGTACTCGTGATCGACGACAACCGGGCGATCCACGACGACTTCAAGAAGATCCTCCTGGGCGACACGCAGGGCAGCTCCGAGCTGCTCTCAGCCGAGCGGCTGCTGCTCGGCGAGCCGGAGGTGATCGCGCCGCGGCCGACCTTCGAGATCGACACCGCGCTGCAGGGCCAGGAGGGCGTCGAGCGCGTCAAGCAGGCGCTCGCCGAGGATCGGCCCTATGCGATGGCGTTCATCGACATGCGCATGCCGCCGGGCTGGGACGGCCTGGAGACGATCGAGCACCTGTGGAAGGCCGATCCGCACGTTCAGGTGGTCATCTGCTCGGCGCATTCCGACTACGACTGGGCCGACGTGGTGGCGCGGCTGGATCACTCCGACAAGCTGCTGGTCGTCAAGAAGCCGTTCGAGCCGATCGAGGTGCTGCAGTGTGCCAACGCGCTCACGCGCAAGTGGGACAACGAGCGCACGCTGCGCCGCCAGGTCGAGCATCTCGAGCTGGTGGTGGAAGCGCGCACCCAGGGGCTCGAGGCCGCCAACAAACAGCTGCGACACCTCGCCAGCCATGATTCCCTGACCGGACTGCCGAACCGCGTGCTGCTCGACGACCGCCTGGCTCAGGCGGTCGCGCACGCCGAGCGCGACGGCCACTCCTTCGCAATCGCGATGTTCGATCTCGACCGTTTCAAGGTGGTCAACGACTCCTTCGGTCACCGTGCGGGGGACCAGCTGATCAAGGAGGTCGCGCACCGTCTCGCGGGCATCGCCCGCAGCACCGACACCGTAGCGCGGCTCGGTGGCGATGAATTCCTGTTCATCATGGACCGGCTCGCCAAGCGCGAGGATGCGGTGCAGATCGCACGCCGCGCGGTCGAGGCCCTGTCGCAGCCGATCCGGCTCGGCGAAGTCGACATCCATGCCTCGGCGAGCATCGGCATCGCAATGTTCCCCGCCGATGGTAAAGGCGTCGATACGCTGATCGCCAACGCCGACGCGGCCATGTACTGCGCCAAGCAGCGCGGCCGGAACAACATCCAGTGCTATGCGTCCGGTATGAACGCCGTCACCCAGGACAAAGTGAAGCTGGAGAGCGACCTGCACGCCGCGCTCACACTGCAGCAGTTCGAGCTGCACTACCAGCCGAAGATCGAGACCGTCACCGGCACCATTCACGGCGCCGAGGCGCTGGTGCGCTGGCGGCACCCGGAGCGCGGTCTGGTGCCGCCGGGGGAATTCATCCCGCTCGCCGAAGCCTGCGGGCTGATCGACCAGATCGGCGAGTGGGTGGTGCGCGAGGCCTGCCGGCAGGCGCGTGCCTGGCAGAAGCAGGGCCTGCCGCCGCTGCGCGTGGCGGTGAACCTCTCGGCGCTGCAGTTCCGGCACGGCAATCTGCTGCACATGATCGGCGAGGCGCTGCGGGACGCCGAGCTCGAGCCGCGCTTCCTCGAGGTCGAGATCACCGAGAGCGCCCTGATGAGCGATCCCGAGGAGTCGGTGAGCATCCTCGAGCAGCTGAGCCGCATGGGCGTGGTGGTGTCGGTCGATGACTTCGGCACCGGCTATTCGAGCATGAGCTACCTGCGGCGCTTCCCGATCGACAAGCTGAAGATCGATCGCGCCTTCATCGGCGAGCTGATCTCCCGGGCCGACGACGCCTCGATCGTGCGCGCGATCGTGTCGCTCGCCCACAGCCTGCGCCTCAAGGTGGTCGCCGAGGGCGTGGAGACGTCCGAGCAGCTCGAGCTGCTGAGGACGCTCGGCTGCGACCAGTACCAGGGCTTCTGCTTCAGCCCGGCGGTGCCGCCGGGGAAATTCGCCGAGCTGCTGGTCGAATCGCGCAGCCAGGCGGCAGCCGCCACCGAGTCCGCGGCCGACCGCACGCACAGCAAGCTCGCCGTCTACCGGCCGCGCGCCGAGCGCTGAGGCAGGCGCGCGGCGGGGCCGGCGCGGCACGGCGACTCGCCGCCGAACCCCGCGCGTGCCCGCGCGGCAAACTCCGCGCCCGGCGCGCCTTGCACGGCATGTTCCTGCAGCGCATCCTCTGCGGCCGGACCTCCCGGAGGATGCCGTGTACGTTCCGGAGCATTTTCGCGAGACGCGCCTCGAGGTGTTACAGGCGTTCCTCGAGCGCCATCCGCTCGCCACGCTGGTCGCGGCGACGCCGCGCGGCCTCACCGCCAATCACATCCCGCTGCGATCGCAGTTGACGGCGATGGGCGCGGGGGTGCTGCGCGGGCATATCGCCCGGGCTAACCCGCTGTGGCGCGACCTCGAGCCCGGTGCCCCGGTGCTCGCGGTCTTCACCGGCGCCGGAAGCTACGTGTCGCCGAGCTGGTACCCGAGCAAGCAGGACCACGGCAGGGTGGTGCCGACCTGGAATTACGCGGCGGTGCACGTGAACGGCACGATCCGCTTCATCCAGGATGCCGCGTGGCTGCGGGAGCTGGTCGGCACGCTCACCGACCTCCACGAGGCGGGGAGCGCGCAGCGCTGGCAGGTGAGCGATGCGCCGGCCGACTACATCGAGGGGATGCTGCGCGCCATCGTCGGCTTCGAGATTGCGGTCACCGCGGTGACCGGCAAGTTCAAGGGCAGCCAGAACCGCCCGGCCGCGGATCGGGCCGCAGTCGCGGCGGCGCTGCGCGCGGCGGGCCGCAGCCCCGCCGAGCTGGCCGAGCTCGTAGCGGCCGACCGCTAGGGCAGCGGCGTGGCCGCACCCACCCTCGGCGGACGGCGCGGTCGGGAGAGCCGGCTCGCGCGCGCGCGCCGCGGCATGGAGAAGCTGCCCTACATCCGTCGCAGGATTCCCGCGGTCGACCTGCTGAGCAGCGAGGCACTCGAGACCATCGAGCACAACGCCGAGACCATCCTCGAGGAGATCGGCATCGAGTTCCGCCGGCACCCGCAGTCGCTGCGGCTGTGGCGCGACGCCGGCGCCGACGTCCAGGGCGAGCGCGTACGCATCCCGCGCGGCCTGTGCCGGGCGCTGCTGCGCAGCGCCCCGGCGGAATTCGAGCTGCAGGCGCGCAACCCGGCGCGCAGCGTGCGTTTCGGCGGCGACGCTACCGTGTTCTCGCCGGTCGGCGGACCACCATTCGTTTCCGATCTCGACCGCGGGCGCCGCTACGGCACGCTCGCGGATCTGGAGAACTTCATCAAGCTCGCCCACATGGCGCCGGCGATCCACTTTTCGGGCGGCTGCATGTGCGAGCCGATGGACATCGCGCCCAACAAGCGGCACCTCGATACGCAGTACGCCTTCTTCCGCTACAGCGACCAGGGCTGCGAGGGCACGCCGGAGACGCCGGGCCACGCCGCCGACGCGATCGCCATGGCCGCGATCGTCTTCGGCGCCCCCTACCTCGAACGGCACGCGGTGCTGCTCGGCAACATCAACTCGAATTCACCGCTGACCTTCGACGGACGGATGCTCGGCGCGCTGCAGCAGTTCGCCGCGCACAACCAGGGGACGATCGTCGTGCCGGCGGTGCTCGCCGGTGCGATGGGGCCGGTGACGGCGGCCGGATGCATGGCCGAGATTCTCGCCGAGACGCTCGCCGGGATGGCTCTCACGCAGCTCATCCGGCCGGGGGCGCCGGTGATCCTCGGCTCCTTCGTGGGCGCCGTCTCGATGCGCACCGGCTCGCCGATGTTCGGCACCGCCGAGGCTACCCAGATGATCTTCGCCACCGCTCAGCTCGCCCGGCGCCTCGGCGTGCCGTGCCGCAGCGGCGGGTCGCTGTGTTCCTCGAAGGTCGCCGACGCGCAGGCGGCCTACGAGAGCGCCCACACGCTGCTGCCCACGGTGCTCGCCGGCGTGCACCTGGTGACCCACGCCGCCGGCTGGCTCGAGGCGGGTCTGGTGGCGAGCTACGAGAAGTTCGTGATGGACGTCGATCAGCTTGCCATGATGCAGGCATTTGCGGCGGGAATGGACCTGAGCGAGCGCGGCCAGGCGCTGGATGCCATCCGCGAGGTCGGCCCCGGCCGTCACTTCCTCGGCTGCGCACACACGCAGGCGAACTTCGAGACCGCCTTCTACCAGTCGTTGATCGCCGACTACAACTCCTACGAGCAGTGGTCCCTCGAGGGCAGCCTGAGCGCCGAGCAGCGGGCCAACGCCGTGTGGAAGAAGATGCTCGCCAGGTACGTGGATCCGGGGATCGATCCCGCGCTCGACGAGGCGCTGCGGGCCTTCATGGTGAAGCGCAAGGAGGTGCTCACCGACGATATCCAGGACGAATAGCCCCGCGGTGCGCTCAGCGGGTATCCGTACTGATCGTCAGCCGCAGGCAGTCCGCGAGCGGGGCGCCGCCGGCGACCGGCCGGTAGGCGCGCGAGCCGGCGCTCGCCACCCGGAGCGCCGCCTGATCGAATACCGGGTCTCCCGAGGAGCGAACCAGCAGCGGATCCCCGGCGAGCGCGCCGCGCGCATCGACACAGGCCCGCACGACTGCGCCGCCCGTTGCGGCTGGCCGCGGCGGCGGGTCCGTCCGGCTCCCGGCCGCGGTGCTCGCGGGCGCCGGCGGGCTCACCGCTGCCGGGGCGACCGGAGGGTGAGAACTCGTACCGTGCTCCGCGGGCCGCGCCCATTGCAGCGCAAGCTCCTGCCAGGACTCGATGGCCGTTCCCTCGCCGAGGCGCGTGGCGGGCAGAAACCGCAGCTTCAGCACGCAGCTCACGGCCGCGGCATCGAGATCCGCAGAGCGCGACGAGGAGCGGATCGCCGCCTGCGAAGGTACGCCGGTTACCCCGACACGAAAGCGAACCGCCGCGGCCGGCTGATCCTCCACGATCGCGACCCGCAGGCCCGGGCAGCGCGCCGCCGGATCGAAGCGGGGCGCGGGGTGCGCCTGTTCGACCCTGCCGGGACCCCGTTGCTGCGCGCGCGAGGCGACGGGGCAGGCCGCGAGCAGCGTCGCGGCTGTCAGAACGGTGAGCGGAAAGTCAGCCATGGGAAGCTCCTCAGGACTCGAAAGGCGCACCGACGGCGAGGCCGAGCGCCTTCGCCAGCTCTGCGGCGGGCGTCTTCGCGCCGTCCTCCAGCCGCACCGTGAGCAGCTCGAGCCGGCCACCCTGGAGAGTGACCGCGACGCTGGTTGCCGAGATGGCGCACACCTCGCCGGGCTTGCCGACCACGCCGCCGAAGGTACGTGCGCGGTGCCGGACCAGGTCGTAAATCCGCACCTTGCGGCCCCGCACCAGCGTCCAGGCGCCGGGCGCGGGGTTGCAGCCGCGGATCAGGTCGTAGACCTGATCGACGTGCGCGTGCCAGTTGATCCGGGCCTCCGGGTCGCGGCACCAGCCCTCGTAGGTTGCGAGCTCCTCGCGCTGCGGCGTTTCCTGGTGACGTCCGGCGACCACGAGGTCCGCGGCCTCGAGCAGCGCCGCGACGCCGAGCGGGAACAGGCGCTCGAAGTACACGCTCCCCAGCGTATCGTCCGGCCCGATGGCGACCGTCTTCTGCAGGATTACGGGACCCTCGTCGAGGCCGTCCGAAGGGCGAAAGATGCTGAGTCCCGTCTCGCGGTCGCCCTTGATGATGGGCCAGTTGATCGAGCTCGGGCCGCGGTAGCGGGGCAGGAGCGAGGGATGGTACTGAATGGTCCCATGCTTCGGCACGCTGAGGAACTGCTGCGGTGCAAACTGCACGACGTAAGCCATGACGGCGAGATCGACCTCGAGGCTGCGCAGGGTGTGCGCCGCCTCCTCGCCCCTGAGCGAAGGCAGCTGCAGGACACGCACGCCGCGCTCCGCGGCCGCCGCCCGCAGCGGATCGGGCTTCGCGCCCGGCTTTTCCGGGGCACAGTAGACGGCGGCGACCGCAGCGCCGCGGGCGAGGAAGGCCTCCAGGACGGCCTTGCCGAAGGCCTGCTGTCCGATGATGGCGAGTCGCATGGCGACCTCGAGTGGCGCGGGTCCGGTTTCCGAGCCTGCGACACTACCGTCGTTGCGGTGGCGATTTCAATCGGCGCGGCGCCGCGGCCCGGCCCGCGGCCGCCGGGGCCGCCGTCCCCGGCGGCGGGAGCCGTCTCGCCGGGCGGCCCGTGCAGCAGCAGGCACCGGCCGGTGCCGGCTCCGGCTTCCTATAGGGTAGGGGGTATGGTATACAGCGCGGCTCCAGCAGGCCGCAGGTTCGCACGCGCCGGGACAGCGACGTGAACTTCTTCGCCAGACTCTACTACCGGTTGCGCAAGGCCTGGAAGGCGGTACGGCTGTACCTGATCCTCGCCGGGCCGGGGATCGTCGTCATGGTGGCCGACAACGACGCCGGCGGCATCACCACCTATGCCGCGACCGGGGCGAAGTACGGCTACCAGCTCATCTGGTTCCTCCTCATCCTGATTCCGGTGGCCTATTACGTCCAGGAGATGACCGTACGGCTCGGCGCAGTCACCAAGCGCGGGCACGCGGAGGCCATCTTCGACGGCTTCGGCGCGTTCTGGGGCTGGTTCTCGCTGCTCGATCTGATGATCGTCGACTGGCTGACGCTGGTCACGGAGTTCGTGGGCATGACGGCGGCGCTGGCGGTGTTCGGCGTGCCGCCCGGCGTGACGGTGGTGGCGGTGATCGTGCTGATGGCGGTGATCGTGCTGAACGGCCGCTACTGGACCTTCGAGAAGCTGGCGCTGCTGTTCTGTGCGCTCAACCTGGTGTACATCCCGGGCGCTTTCCTGGTACATCCATCGGTGCGGCAGATCCTGCACCAGGGCCTGGTACCGAACTTCGCCGGCGGCTTCGACGGGCAGCTGTTCTTCTTCCTCATGGCCAACATCGGCACCACCATCGCGCCGTGGATGCTGTTCTTTCAGCAAAGCGCCGTGGTCGACAAGGGCATGCTCGAGAAGGACATCCCCTGGGGGCGCTTCGACACGCTGCTCGGCTCGGTGATCACGGTGGTGGTGGCGGTGTTCATCGTGGTGGTGACCGGTACCGTGCTGGCGGGAGTGGACATCGACGACGCGGCGCGGGCGGCGCAGGAGCTGATGAAGACCGACCGCTACGTCGGCGCTTTCCTCGCCATCGGGCTGTTCGATGCCGGGTTACTGGGCGCAATCTGCATCTCGCTCGCCAGTTCCTGGGCGTTCGGCGAGATCTTCGGCTGGGCGCATTCGCTCAATACCAAGATCCGCCAGGCACCCTGGTTCTACGCGACATACTTCTTCACCCTGGTGACCGCCGGCGTCGTGGTGCTGATCCCGCGCGCGCCGCTGGTGCTGATCACGCTGTTCGTGCAGGTGATCGCGGTGACCCTGCTGCCGGCGGCGCTGGTGTTCCTGATTCTCCTGCTCAACGACCGCGCGACGGTCGGGGAGTATGCCAACACGCCACGGCAGAACTTCATCGGCGCCTTCATCGTGGTGGCGATCGTCGTGCTGTCGACGCTCTACGGCGTGTCGGTGATGTTTCCGGGGCTGGTGAGCTAGGCCGGCATGAAGGCGTTCCGCGACCTGTTGGCCAAGATCCGGGAGATCAATGCCCGCTATCGCGAGCCGCGCATCGCCATGTCGGGCACGGTGCGGCTGTCGCTGCTCGCGCTGCGACTGTACCTGTTTGCGCTGGTCGGCCTGATGGTCTACAAGTTCCTGCAGCTGCTGAGCGGGCATTGAGGCCATGGTTACCGTACTCGAGCGGGAGTTCTACCTGAGCGAGATCCTCGGCCGGCGGGTGTTCGCCCGCCGGCGGCGTATCGGGCGGCTGGGCGACCTCGCAATCGTCGAGACCGGCAAGCTCCCCGAGGTCACGCACGTGGTGGTCGAGCGGCCCTACGGCTACCCGGCGCTCAACTTCCCCTGGGACAAGGTACTGCTCATCTCCAATCACGAGGTGGTACTGGACGCCGCCGAGGACGACCTGGCGCAGTTCGAACGCGCGCCGCAGGAGAATCTCATCCTGCTGAACGATCACATCCTCGACAAGAAGATTCTCGATCTCGACGACCACGAGGTCGAGGTGGTCTACGACGTGAAGCTCGCTCTGCAGAACGGTAAGCTGTACGCGGCCGAGGTCGACTTCAGTCGCTACCGGGCGCTGCGCCGGCTGGGCCTGCACAAGCTCGCGCAACTGCTCGCCGACCGCAACAAGGAGAACCGCGTGTCGTGGCTGTACGTGCAGCCGCTGCCGCAGCCGCTCGGCAGTTTCGCCGGCAACATCAAGCTGAAGATCCCCAAGGCGGAGCTCAACGACTTTCACCCTGCCGATCTCGCCGACATACTCGAGGAGCTCGAGGGCGGACAGCGGGTGGCGCTCTTCAACGCGCTGGATGCCGAACAGGCGTCCGACACCCTCGAGGAGGTCGAACCGCGGGTGCAGCGCCAGCTGATCCACGCGATGGAGAAGGAGCGCGCCGCCATGCTGATCAATGAGATGAGCCCGGCGCAGGCCGCCGACATCCTGGCGATACTGCCGCGCGACGAGGCGGCGGCGATCATGAAGCTCATCGACCGCGAGAAGTCGGCCAAGGTGGAGCACATCATCGGCGAGCACGACGAGCAGATCCTGCTGTACGCCTCGCCGGATCTGATCCGCCTGGCGCCGGCCACGCCCGCGATCGAGGTGCTCGATCGCTACCGGGAGCTCGCCCGGGGCAAGAGCGTCGTCACCTACGTGTACGTCACCGACCCGGACGGGGTGCTGAAGGGCGTGGTCGACCTGGCGGAAATCGTCGCCGCCGGTGACGGGCAGACGCTCGCCGACATCATGACCGAGCACGTAATCGCGCTGCCCAAGGACGCGACGCTGCGCGAGGCGGCCATGCTGTTCGAGCGCTACAACTTCCGCGCCCTGCCGATTACCGACGAGAACGAGCGCCTGCTCGGCGCGGTGTCGTCGCGCGACATGCGGGCCCTGAGGCCCAGGCTCGCCTGAGGGGCGGGCGCGGTGGCGGCGCGCGTCCGATGCAACCTCAGGTCCACCGGCTGAGCTGGCAGCAGTGCGCGGCACTGTGGGCGCTCGAGTTCATCGAGCGACGGCTCATCCCGCTCGTGCCGCGCGGCGCGCTGCGCCAGCGACTGCGGGCATCCACCGACCGTGCCCAGGCACGGCTGCACGAGCGGATCCAGGTTCGCGGAACGCGCGACTAGGGCTGCTTCCCGCTGTCGCTCTTGGGCGGCGCGTGCATCATGTGGCCGTGACCCATCCCCATCGGGCACTCGTCGGGACCCAGGGTGTCGCGGCAGTTCTTGATCATCTCGGTGCGGCATTCCGCCATGGTCTTGTCCGAGCGCAGACAGGCGGCCATTTTCTCGTGCATCGCCGCCATCTTCTCGCGCATCTCCCTGGACAACCCGGGCCTGGGCGATGATGCCCCCGGCGGGGCAGGATCGGCGGACCAGGCGGGGCCCGTTCCGAGGGCCAATACGGCCGCGGCCGCGCCTGCCCCGATGAGAAGCCGTCGTGCTGTGAGTTTCACTGGAGATCCTCCTCGGTGAAGCCTGATGCTCGCGCGCCCGCGGGGTGCGGCGCCAATGGCTATCCTAGCCTCACATGATCCCTGAGGGCACCCTGCTCGGGCTCGCCGCTGCGCTCGGCGGCGGGCTGCTCATCGGCATCGAGCGCGAGCGCCGCAAGGGGCCCGGGCCGCAGCGCGCGCTCGCCGGGGTGCGTACCTTCGCGCTCGTTGCGCTGGCAGGCGCCGGTTGCGAGTTGATCGGTCATCCGCTGCTCGTGATCCTCGGTGCCGTGCTCATCGTCGCGCTGGCGGCGATCGGCTACTGGCGCCGGCGCTCCGCCGATCCCGGAGTGACCACCGCGGTTGCACTGTTCG
>DASSQU010000105.1:0-4236 GCA_035702325.1 Steroidobacteraceae bacterium | reverse complement strand
AGGTTGCTGGGAGAAATGCCGATCGGGGAGTCGTAGTCGTTCTTCTGCACCAGCGAGCTCGATCCCGGCGGGAAGTAGTCGCTGAACGGGGCGCTGTGGGTGTCGTACTGCACGCCGAGATCGACGATGCCGTAGAGAGTGATCCCGTTCCAGGTGAGGCTGTCGCTCTGCGGCGCGCTCTGTGCCTGGGCGGGGCCCCGCGCAGCCAGCGTGGCGAGCAGAGGCAACGCAACCCCGGCCCGGGCGAGGGCACGGGCTCCCGGCCGGTCGTGCGGTTCGATGCGATTGCAGGTCATCTTCGCGTTCCTTGGTGTTGGAGGTGGGCCCGGGCGCATGCCCGGGACGGCGCCGCCCACTGTCGTTCGGTCCCGTGACAGGAAAAATGCAGCGAGATGACGCTTTTGTTGCGTGGCGGGCCGGGGCGGGGCCGAGCGCGTGGCGCGCGGCGGGCGCGTGGGGCGCGAGCGGGTGCCGAAAACGATCGGGCCCGCTTGCGCGGGCCCGATGGTGCCGTCGGCTCGGTCGACGGCAGAGGCTAGCGGTCCGGGCTCAGAACACGAATTTCAGGCCCGCCGTGGTCGCGATCATCGAGGTATTGAGGAAGCCGTTCGCCAGGCCGTCCGAGACGCTCGTGGAGAGGGCTCCGAAGTACACGTCGAAGCGCTTCGACAGACGGTAGTCGAGCACCGCCGAGTAGGCCCGTTCCTTACCGCTGCAGGCCGCGCTGACGGTGCTCGAGCAGCCCGCGTTGGCGCCGGTCGCGAACGCGTCCTGGGTGTAGCCGTAGAAGGAGGCCAGCAGCTGCAGGGACGGCGTGAGCGGATAGCGGAAGCCGATCCAGTACACCTTGAGCGTCTTCTCGTTGGTGAAGGCGGCGTTGTTGACGGCCCCGAGTGCGTAGCCGCCGATCGTGAGCGAGCCCACTGCCAGCGGCGTCCTGGGATTGTCGAACTTGATCCTCTCGTAGCCGCCGAGGAGCTTCAGCGAGCCGACATCGTACAGGCCCATGATGGCGAAGCTCTTGTTGTCCGAGACTGTCCCGGCCACGGAGTTGCTCGCCGACAGGCCAAGCGCGGGCAGGGCCTGCGTCTGTGCCAAATTCAGTGCCGAGGCGCCGATCGCATCGTACTTCTTGGTGATGTAGGCATCGATCGACCCGCCGGGGAAGTCCGCGCCGGCCTGGAGCTGGTAGGCGGTGTTCGCGGTGCCGTTCGAGCCGCTGAACTGGTACAGGCCGCCGAGGTGCAGCCAGTTGTACTTGGCGGCGTACTTCAGCGACTGATCGAGGCGGCGATCCTCGGTATCACCCCCGCCGGCGGTGGTTCCCGAGAAGCCGATCAGCGAGAAGGCGTTCGAGGCGCTCAGCGGATCGTACTTGCCGATGCCGTCGGCGAGCGGGGTGGTGTTGCGGCCGAAGGTGAACGTGCCGTAGGTCGGGGAGCTGAAGCCGGCATAGGCCACGCCGCCGAAGAGCTGCCCGGCGATGCTCGAGTCGACGTTGGTAGTCTGGTCGGTGAGCGCCTTGCCGTTGTTGAGGGCGATCGATTTCAACGCGTCGCTGATGTTGCCCGACTGCGGATTGAAGAAGATCTCGAACTTGAACACCCCTGCCCAGTCGCCGACGAGCGGCTCGTTGCCGGAGAGACCGATGCGCGACTGGCCGAGATTGCTCGGCGTGACCCCGACGGCCGAGGCGTTGCTGTTCTTCAGGATGATCGACTCGGATCCCGGCGGGAAGTAGTCGCTGAAGGGCGTACCGTGAGTGTCGTACTGCACGCCGATGTCGACGATGCCGTAGAGCGTGATCCCGTTCCAGGTGAGGCTGTCGCTCTTGGCGGCCTGGGCCTGTGCGACACCCGCCGCACCCAGCGCCGCGGTCGCAATCGTGAGACAGGCAGCCCCGAGGCGGGCGACGACGCGGGCCCTGGAGCGATGGCACGGTAGCAAGGGATTCGGTGTCATCTTTGCGCTTCCTGTGGTTTTTGAACTGAGCCCCTGGCTGCAGCGGCAGGGCGGCGGCCCCCGCGTTGCAGCCACATGACAATCGAAATGCAATCGGAAGACAGTTCTGTTGCCGCGAGAATCCAAGCCGACAGCGTCCCCCGTACGGGCAAACTCCTTCAGAATCAATAAGCTAGCGACCGACCGTTCTTTCTGAATGCATTTTAATCGCGCATTTGCTGCATTTTAATCCCATTGTTGGTCTCCTGACACCTGTCGGGTGCCCCATGCGGATACTGCTGGTCGAAGACGAAAAGAAACTCTCGGATCTCGTTGCGCGGGCGCTACGGGCGGAGCGCTACGCGGTCGACGTCGCGGCCGACGGCGAGAGCGGCTGGCAGAAGGCCGAGTCGTGCGATTACGACCTCATCATGCTCGACCTGATGCTGCCCAATCTGAGCGGGCAGGAGCTGCTGCGCCGCATCCGCCGCCGCAATCAGCAGGTACCGATCCTGATCCTCACGGCGCGCGATGCGACCGAGGAGAAGGTCGCGAACTTCGAGGCGGGCGCCGACGACTACCTCACCAAGCCGTTCGCCTTCGCCGAGCTCCTCATGCGGGTGAAGGCGCTGCTGCGCCGCGGACCGGTGGCGCGCGCGAGCGTCCTGCGGGTCGGGGACCTCGAGGTCGACCGCTTCACGCAGCAGGTGAAGCGCGGCGGGCGCAAGATCGAGCTCACGCCCAAGGAATACGCGCTGCTCGAGTACCTGGCCGCGAGTCCGGGGCGGGTGTTCTCGCGCACCATGATCATCGAGCACGTGTGGGATCAGAGCTTCGAGGGGCTCACCAACATCGTGGACGTGTACGTGCGGCACCTGCGCAGCAAGGTCGACGATCCCTTCCCCGCCAAGCTGATCCGCACCGTGCGCGGCGTCGGTTACGGGCTCATCGAAGGCCCGGAAGCGTGAACATCCGGTCGCTGAGCTTCCGGCTGGTGGCCTGGTATGCGGGGGTGCTCACCGTCGTGTTCCTGCTGCTCGGGGCGCTCACCTTCTTCTTCATGCAGCACTTCCTGCAGGGCAACCTGCTCGACATCCAGGCACGCCGCGCCCGGCAGATCGCCGACACCCTGATCGCGCACGCGAGCCGCAGCGACGAGCCGGGGCTGCGCCGCGAAGTCGAGACGCTCTATTCCCCCGAGGCCAACGACCGCTTCATCCGCATCACGCGCGGCGACGGCACCCTGGTCTATGCCTCGGGAGTCCCGCACAACGTGCATTTCGATCCGGCGCAGGTGCCGCTGCTGCCGCCGGGCGACGAGCGCGGGGCGCGGGCGGTGAGCGTCGCGGGCGGGCCGCTGCTCGTCGCCATGGTGCCCGCCACGGCGAGCGACGGCACGCCCTACCGCGTCGAGGTGGGCATCTCGGGCCTGCGCACCCACGACACGCTGGTGCAGATGCTCGCCATGCTCGCCATGGGACTGGCGATCGGGGTGTGCGCCGCGGTGATCGGCGGCTTCGTGCTGGTGCAGCGCGCGCTCGAGCCGGTGGAGCGCATCGCCCGCAAGGCCGAGGCGATCACCCAGCACAATCTCAGCGAGCGCCTCCCGGTGGTGCACAGCGGGGATGAGCTCGAGCGGCTGTCGGAGTCTCTCAACCACATGATCAGCCGCCTCGAGGACGCGATCCACGGCCACAAGCAGTTTCTCGCCGATGCCAGCCACGAGCTGCGCACGCCGCTCACCGTGATGCGCGGGGAGCTCGAGAGCCTGGCGCAGGACGGTGAGCTCGGGCGCGAGACGCGCGAGCGGCTCGGCAGCGTGCTCGAGGAGGTCGATCGGCTGCGGCAGATCGTCGAGAGTCTGTTTGCGCTCTCGCGGCTCGATGCCGGTGAGGCGCACGCGCAGTGGCGGCGCTTCGATCTGGCGGAGCTCGCCGTCACCACCGCCGGGCAGATGAGCCTGCTCGCCGAGGACAAGCGGGTACGCGTGGCGTGCGATTCGACCCCCGGTGTCACCGTCGAGGGCGACCCGGCGCGCCTCAAGCAGGTGATCGTCAACCTGCTCGACAACGCCATCAAGTACACCCCGAGCGGCGGGCAGGTGCGCCTCTCGGTGCGGCGCGAGCCGGGCTTCGCCGTCCTCGACGTGAGCGACGACGGCGTCGGCATCTCCGCCGAGGCCCTGCCGCACGTCTTCAAGCGCTTCTTCCGCGTGGACGGCTCGCGCTCGCGCGAGCAGGGCGGCGCGGGCCTCGGGCTCGCGATCGTGAAGTCGATCTGCACGGCCCACGGCGC
>DASSQU010000104.1:0-4734 GCA_035702325.1 Steroidobacteraceae bacterium | reverse complement strand
AACTGCGGGACGTTGTTGCAAGGTCGGCTCGGTTGCCGCGGGGCGCCCGCTTTCAGTGTCGAGACCGCCTGCGCTGGCTTCATGTACGCGCTGTCGATCGCCGACAAGTACGTGCGCTGCGGCGAGGCGCGGCGCGCGCTGGTGATCGGCGCCGAGACGCTCTCGCGCATCACCGACTGGAGCGATCGTGGCACCGCCGTGCTGTTCGCCGACGGCGCCGGCGCGGTGCTGCTCGAGCCGAGCGAGGAGCCGGGAATTCTCTCCACCCACCTGCACGCGGACGGCTACTACAAGGATCTGCTCTATTGCGGCAGCGGCGTCTCGCGCGGCTTCGCGCCGAAGATCGTGATCACCATGGCGGGCAACGAGGTGTTCAAGATCGCGGTCACCAAGCTCGGCACCGCGGTCGACGAGGCGCTCGCCGCCAACGGGCTCGACCGCAGCGCGATCGACTGGCTGGTGCCCCACCAGGCCAACATCCGCATCATCCAGGCGACCGCGCGCAAGCTCGAGCTGCCGATGGAGCGGGTGGTGGTCACCGTCCAGGAGCACGGCAACACCTCGGCGGCCTCGGTGCCGCTCGCGCTCGACGTCGCGGTGCGCGACGGCCGCATCAAGCGCGGCGAGCTGCTGCTGCTCGAGGCCTTCGGCGGCGGCTTCACCTGGGGCTCGGCGCTGGTGCGCTACTAGATCGCGGGCGCAAAAAAAACGCCGCGCCTGGGCGCGGCGTCTTCACGATCAGACTGGGATTACTTCGAGACCGAGCGCTTGAACATCCGGTCGATCTTCTCGTTGGTCGCGTCACAGCACGACTGACTGGCGTGAGCTGCAGCCAGCGCCTGGTTGGCGGTGCTCTGCGCGCCACTGGCCGACTGGCTGGCCGACTGAGCGGCAGCGTTTGCCGAGTCGGCGGCGCTCTTGGCCGACGACGCATCGCCCTGAACCTTGGCCAGCTGGGCTTTCAGGTCCGCCACTTCCGCCTGCAGGGGCTTGATGTCCGTGCAGCCGGCTAGTCCCACAACGGCCGCGGCCGCCGCTATCGTCATCACACTCGCGAACTTCATACACGTCCCCTTGGGTTGTTGATTCGGGATGTCCTGATAACCGATGCGAGACCGGCGCGCAAGTTACGCCGACATTCGCTGCGCGCAACTGCATCAAATTTGCGACGGGAATGCAACTGCAAACCCGCGTCATGTCTTCGGTTCGCGACAGCGGCGCGCTGCGTCAGGAGGCGCGCGCGCAGCGTTCCTGCTGTCAATAACGCGCGTGTTTGCACCGGGATTTCAGGCTTGTAGGTCGCGGCGGCGTGCGGCGCTCGAGTTGCGTGCAGCGCGGTGCGGCGTGCGCATCGCGTGTTCGTTAAGAATTTGTAATCGCACAGTTTGCGCGTGGTTTGCGCGCCGCGAGCGGTGCGCGGCACGCAACGGGTGGCGCCGCTGCAGCGCGGACAGCGCGCGCGGCGGAGTCGAAGTTGCAGTCGGGTGACGGACTCGCGCCGCCGGGGAGGTTCAGGTCAGGTTCAGCTTCGGGTGAGCAGTCAGGCGCCGGCGCCACTGCCGAGGGGCCGGCACGCAGCGGGAGCGCGGATGCGACGGGCGCGGATCCGGCGAGCGGCGCGCGCGAGAGCCGGGCGGGGCGCTGCCCGCGCCGCCTCGGGGGTGCTGCGCACGGGGGCGGGGGGGGTGGTCGGCGGGCTTCGGGTGCAAGGCCTTGAAAGGGATCCGGCTTTTGCCCTTGCCGGAGGACTCGATCTGGATATAATTACAGTAACTGTATATAAAAACAGGCAGGCTAAAAATGTCCGATCTCACCCCCCGTCAGACACAGATCCTGCGCCTCATCCAGCGCTTCATATCCGAGACCGGCATGCCGCCGACGCGGGCCGAGATCGCATTCGAGCTCGGCTTCCGCTCGGCCAATGCCGCCGAGGAGCATCTGCGGGCGCTCGCCCGCAAGGGTGTCATCGCGCTCGTGCCCGGCACCTCGCGCGGCATCCAGCTGAAGGACACGATCCGCGAGCAGATGGGGTTGCCGCTCATCGGGCGAGTGGCCGCCGGCAAGCCGATCTTCGCCGAAGAAAACTTCGAGTCGCGGTTGCAGATCGATCCGGGAGTGTTCCAGCCGCGGCCGCATTACCTCCTGAAGGTCACCGGCATGAGCATGAAGGATGCCGGGATCCTCGACGGCGACCTGGTGGCGGTGCACCGCACTTCGGAGGTGCGCAGCCGCCAGATCGTGGTCGCGCGCCTCGAGAACGAGGTGACCGTGAAACGCTATCGCCAGGAAGGCTCGGTCGTGTGGCTGCTGCCCGAGAACAGCGAGTTCGAGCCGCTCCGGGTCGATCTGAAGGAGCAGCCGCTGCTCATCGAGGGCATCGTGGTGGGCGTGGTGCGCCGGGGTCGCTCGAGCGGCTTGATGTGACCTCGATGAGCTTATGGACGGCGATCCGAAGCTCGCTCGTTTGCTCGAGCATCCGGCCATCTGGCGCGGCCGCAGCGCCGCGCGGCTGCCGGTGCTGCCGAGCGGGTTTGCGGCTCTCGATGAGCAGCTGCCGGGCCGTGGCTGG
The DNA here is from genome assembly GCA_035702325.1 of Steroidobacteraceae bacterium. Taxonomy (GTDB): domain Bacteria; phylum Pseudomonadota; class Gammaproteobacteria; order Steroidobacterales; family Steroidobacteraceae; genus 13-2-20CM-66-19. The sequence continues at coordinate 2,165 of DASSQU010000104.1, read as the reverse complement.
CCGCGCACCGGCCTGATCGAGATTCTCGCCGCGCGTTTCGGCAGCGGGGAGCTGCGGCTGCTGTTGCCGGCGCTCGCCTCCCTGACGCGTGCCGCCACGGCCCGCTGGTGCGTGTGGGTGGCCCCGCCGCTGATGCCGTTCGCGCCGGCACTCGCTGGCGGGGGAATCAGGCTCGATCGGGTCGCCGTGGTCGATGGCGTGCGTGCGCTGTGGGCCTTCGAGCAGGTCCTCGGCTCCGGCGCCTGCGATGCGGCGCTCGCCTGGGTGCGACGGCCGCGCCCGCTCGAGGTCCGCCGTCTGCAGCTCGCCGCCGAGCGCGGGCGGACGCTCGGGGTGTTGTTCCGTCCGCTGAGTGCGGCCCGGGAGGCGTCCCCGGCGGTGTTGCGCCTCGGCCTGACCGCGCTCGCAGCTGGCGTGCGCGTCACTCTTTTAAAAGGCCGCGGCGCCGCCCGCGGCACCATCGAGCTTGCCTGGCCCGAGAGCCGGACCGACCGCTCCGGGAGTTGAAGGGCATGCAGCAGCGGCTGCGATCAGCCTGGGTGGGGCCGGCGGGCGAGCCGCGACGGCGCCGAGGTGCGCACGCGAGCCCGGATCCGTCCGCGCCCGCAGTGCCGGCCGCGCAGCTGTGGGCCGCCGTGCACCTCGCCGGCCCCGATTCCGGAGAGAAGCTGCAACGTCTCGCGCTCGGCGCTCAGGCGTTCACGCCGCGCGTGAGCCTCGAGCCGCCCGATGGACTGCTGCTCGAGGTGCAGGGGAGCCTGCGGCTGTTTGCGGGTGTGGCGGGCCTGCGCGCTGCCGTCACGCAGCAGTGCCGGCGCCTCGGGGTGGCCCCGGCACTGGCGTTCGCACCGACGCCGCTCGCCGCGCTCACCCTGGCCCGTGCCGGCCGGGCGCTCGCCGTCACCGAGCCCGCACAGCTCACCGGACGGCTGGCGCCGCTGCCGCTCGCCACGCTGCGCTGGCCCGATGAGATGCTCGGGCGGCTCGCGCGCATGGGCGTGCGCACCATCGGGGCGGCGCTGCGCCTGCCGCGCGCCGGTTTCGCGCGCCGCTTCGGCGTCGCGCGGCTCGCCGCACTCGACAGGCTCACCGGCCGCGCGCCGGACCCGCGCGCCGCCTTCCGGCCGCGTGAGCGCTTCCGCCACCGCTGCGCCTTCGCCTGCGAGCTGGAGAGTCACGCGGCGATCCTCGCCGCACTCGCACCGGCGTTCACCGCGCTCGGCGCCTTCCTCGAGGCGCGTCAGTGCGGCATCGTCGAGCTCGAATGTCTGCTGGCGCACCGCCATGCACCGCCGACCTCGTGCGTGCTGCGGCTCGCGGCGCCGGCGGCGGACGTCGAACGCCTGGCACAACTGCTCGCGGAACCCTTGAGCGCGCTCGCGCTGCCGGAGCCGGTGCGCGGCTGCGAGCTGCGCGGCGGCGTGCCGGTGCCGTATGCCCCGGACCGGCGCAGCCTCTGGCAGCCCGGCGAGCACGGCGGCGGTCCGGCGAGCGAGGCGTGCGGGCTCATCGAGCGCCTGCGAGCGCGACTCGGTCCCGACGCGATCCATGGCCTCGCGCTGCTCGAGGGACATCGCCCGGAGCAGGCCTGGGGCGCGACCGATCCGCCCGCCGCCGCGGGCCGCGGAGCCGCGGCGACGGACCGCGCGAGTACCCGTGGGGCTGCGCATCGGCCGCTGTGGCTGCTGCCGGTGCCGCTGTCACTGCCGGTACGGGACGGCCGGCCGCGGCGGCGTGGCGCGGGGTTGCGTCTCGGCGGCGAACCGGAGCGCATCGAGAGCGGCTGGTGGGATGGCGGCGAGATCGCGCGCGACTATTACACCGCCACCGATCTTCACGGCGTGCGGCTGTGGGTGTTCCGCGAGCGGGCGGCGCCACATGGGTGGTACCTGCACGGGGTGTTTGGATGAGGCGCCATCGCCGCGGGGCGGGGCTGCCGACGAGTAACTTCGACAGCTCGAACCGGCATGTTGTTTAGCGGGCAAAAGTCACGTCTTTTGCCCGCGAGCTCGCCAGAGTCAGTGGGCTGGCCTGCTGAAACGGCCGCAGGCCGTTTCAGCCAGATAAACTATGCGGAGCTGCACTGCCTGTCGAACTTCACCTTTCTGCGCGGCGCCTCGCATCCTCACGAGCTCATCGAGCGGGCGGAGGCACTCGGCTACACG
>DASSQU010000103.1:0-3728 GCA_035702325.1 Steroidobacteraceae bacterium | reverse complement strand
AGCTCGTTTGGCCTGCTGGTCTGGGTACCGAGTTTTTTCGCGCAGCCCCGGCCCAGATGGGCGACTTCGCCGGAGCATCAATGGTCGGAGTTCATCGTGACACTGGTATTGGCGGCTGCGGCATGGAATGTCGCGATTTCTCTTGGAAACCGCTCCCGGGGCGCCGCATCGCGCTCAGGTTGACGTCATAAGGGGGGCAGCCGCGCGCGGATCAGACTCTCGGCGCGGCCGAGGTCCGGCTCGCCGCCAGGCTCGCCGGCGGGCGCGCCGCCCGGCCGGGCGGCGTCCAGCTCATCGAGCAGCTGCGCCTGCAGTGCCCCGCGGCGCAGTGCCTCGGCGTAGCTGATCTCCGGATGGAACATCACCATCGAGTAGCGCGGGATGAAGCGGTCGGGGAAACGCCGCTCGAGCGCCAAGCCCAGGTTCTTCAGGCGCACGAAGCGCGCATCGAGCACCGCGTCGCGCATCTCGGCGTAGTTCTCCAGCGCCATCTGCGCGATCGCCTCGGTGTTCGCGCGCCGCAGCTGCTCGAATTCCGCGAACAGCGGCTGCCACTCCGAGTGGCGCTCGAGCAGCTCGTCGAGCACCACGCAATCCTCGAAGGCGGCGTTCATGCCCTGGCCGTGGAAAGGCACGATGGCATGGGCGGCATCCCCGAGCAGCAGCACGCGGCCGGCGACGTGCCAGGGCGCCGTGCGCACCGTGCCGAGCTGTCCCTGCGGATGGGCGGCGAACTCCGCCGCCAGCTGCGGGATGAGCGGCACCGCATCGGGGAACTCGCGCGCAAAGAAGGCCTCGACCGCCGCGGGGCTGGTGAGCGCTGCGAAGCCCGCCGCGCCGCTGCGTGGGAGGAACAGGGTAGCGGTGAAGCTGCCGTCGGTGTTGGGCAGCGCGATCAGCATGAAGCCGCCGCGCGGCCAGACGTGCAGCGCGTGGGGCTCGAGCGCGTGGCGGCCGGCGACCGCCGGCATGGTGAGCTCCTTGTAGTCGTGATCGAGCCACTGCTCGCCGACGCTCACCAGCCGCGCGGCGGCCAGACTCGCGCGCACCGCCGAGCCGGCGCCGTCGGCGGCGATGGCGGGCGCGAGGGCGAGCTCCTGTTCGCGGCCGCTGGCGCCGTCGCGCAGCCGCAGCAGGTCGCGCTGCACGTCGACCCCGAGGCACAGCTGGTTGAAGCGCACCGTGACGCGCGGCCGGCGCAGCGCCTCCTCGATCAGCACCCGGTTGAGCTCGGCGCGGCCCACCGAGTAGATGACCTCGTGCGGGCGCTGGCCGTAGGGCTGCAGGCCGCTCGCTCCGGAGGGCTCGTGGACCATGCGGCCGCGCATCGCGATGAGCAGCGGGCGCACGCGCTCCATCACCCCGGCGCGCTCGAGGGCGCGGATGCCGCGGGCCGCGAGCGCCAGGTTGATCGAGCGGCCGCGCTCGGGCCGGGCCTGGCGCGGGTCGGGACGGCGCTCGTGGAGCGTGACGGCCAGGCCGCGCCGCGCGAGCAGGACCGCCAGCAGCGCGCCGGCGAGTCCCGCGCCGACGATGTTGACGGTGACGCCGGCGGCGCCCTTCACGGCCGCTCGGCGAGCGCCTGCCCGAGGCGCTGCGCGAAGAGCCACACGTCCTCGAAGCGGTTGTAGAGCGGCACCGGCGCCACGCGGATCACGTCCGGCGCGCGCCAGTCGCACACCACGCCGGCGCGGTGCAGAGCTTCGAACACCGCCCGGCCGCGCGCCGCGCCCCCGGCGATGCGCAGCGAGAGCTGGCAGCCGCGCGCGGCGCTGTCGCGCGGCGTGATGATCGCGACGCGCGGCGCGAGCGGGCGCAGCAGCCGGTCGAGGTGGCCGGTGAGCTCGAGCGACTTGGCGCGCAGCCGCTCCATGCCGGCCTCGAGGAAGATCGCCAGCGAGGCGATCAGCGGCGCGGCCGACAGGATCGGCGGATTGCTGACCGCCCAGGCGGCGGCGCCGCCGGCGGCGCGAAAGGCGGGCTCCATGAGAAAGCGCGTCTCGGCCTCGTGGCCCCACCAGCCGGCGAGGCGCGCACCCGGCAGCGCCCCGCGGTGCCCGGCACGCGGCAGCGCGCGCGTGTGGCGCTGGTGCACGAAGCAGCCGCCGATCGCGCCGGGGCCGCCGTTCAGGTACTTGTAGCCGCACCACACGGCGAAGTCCGCGCCGGCGTCATCGAGCGCGAGCGGGGTGTTGCCTATCGAGTGCGCCAGGTCGAAGCCGACCAGGCAGTCGTGGCGGTGCGCAGCGCGGACGATGCGCGCCAGATCGAACGCCTGCCCGGTACGGAACTGCACCCCCGGCCAGAGCACCAGCGCGATCTCGCGCCCGTGCTCGGCGAGACACGCCTCGATGGCGCCGTGATCGAGCAGCTCCTCGCCGGCGCGCGGCGCGAGCTCGAGCAGCACGCGCTCCGGGTCGAGCCCGTGCCAGGCGATCTGGGAAGCGACCGCGTGCCGGTCGGAGGAGAAGGCGCCGGCTTCCATCAGTACGCGGACGCGCTCGCCCTGCGGCCGGTAGAAGCTCGCCAGCATCAGGTGCAGGTTCACGGTGAGCGAATTCATCGCCACCACTTCGTCGTGGCGCGCGCCGCCGAGCCGGGCGAGTCCCGCCGTGAGGTTCTCGTGATACGGCACCCAGGGGCGCCGGGCGTGCTCGTGAGCCTCGACCCCGCGCTGCGCCCACTCGTCGAGCTCCTCGAGCACCAGCGTGCGGGCGGCGAGCGGCTCGAGCCCGAGCGAGTGGCCGGCGAGATACACCAGCGCTTCGCCGCGCTCGTCGGCGGGCAGCGCGAAGCGGGCGCGAAAGCCGCGCAGCGGGTCGGCGGCATCGCACGAGCGCGCATGCTCGAGAGTCGCGGCTTCGCTCGGGGACTGGACGGTCATGGGGCGGCGAGCGGATAGAGCAGCGGGCGGCTCGGCACGGCATCACCGGCGAGCGCCGGCAGCTGCAGCGCGACCAGGCAGGCGCCGTCGGCGAGCTCCTCGGGGACGAAGGCGAGCTCGGTGACCGTGGCGCCGGGCCGCGCCGCTGCCGCGAGCGCGCTCGAGCCGGGGGGCAGCCCGAAGAAGCGGCGATGCGCGGTGAGGCGGCCCTGATCGCGGGCGCGATCGATCGAGGGCAGGTCGACGATGAGATGCTCGATGCCGCGCTCGGCGAGCAGCGCCGCCGCTTCGTACGACAGATACGGGGGCGTCTCCGCGGAGTAGTCGTGGTGGCGCTTGGCGGCGTCGTTCGGGCGCGTGCGGATGACCAGCGCCCGGGCGACGAACGGCAGCTCGCGGGGCCAGCGTGCGCCGAGGGCGCGCGCCGTGATCAGCAGGTCGGCGCTGCGCGGCGCCGGGTCGCTTCCCTCGCCGCTCGACCCGGCCGGCTCCGGATCGACCGTGAGCAGCAGCGCCGGCAGCGGCCCGGGCGGGGCGACGCGCCAGGCATCGAGCCGCTCGCGGGTGAGATGACCGACGCACTCGGTGTGCGTGCCGTTGCAGTGCGGGATCAGGGTGATGATCTGGCAGTTGCAGCCCGCGCCGTGCTCGACCGAGCCGGCGAAGTCCGGGGCGGTGAACGGCCGGGCGCTCGCCCGTGGCGCGCCGAAATGGCGCGCCTGGGGTCCGGTGAAATCCACCTCCACGGCGAGGCTCACCGGCCGCGAGAGATCGACTGCCACCTCGCGGCCGCCGAGCGCCACCCGGGCCTTCACGTCAAGGGCGCTCCAGCACCGTGCCGCAG
>DASSQU010000102.1:0-13598 GCA_035702325.1 Steroidobacteraceae bacterium | reverse complement strand
CTCGAGCTCCAGGCGCGCACCGAGACATAGTAGACGCTGGTCGGCGTGCCCCCGGGCACCCCGGCGAGCTGCACCGTGCCGCCGCCGGCGGTGAGCGCCGCATCGATCGGCGCGCTTGCGATCAGCTGTCCGTTCCGGCTCAACATGAGCTCGCCGTGATCGTACTTGCCGGCGCCCGAGGGATGCACCGAGGCGGTGACCGAGGCGGGGGAATTGCCGGCCGCGAGGGCGAGCGTGCCGAGCGTCGGGGGAGTCGCCGTCGTGGCGCCGGCGGACGTCGGCGCTACCGTGGTGCCGAGCAGCCCGTCGGCATAGAGCGGCGCCGTGGCGGCGACCTGGTAGCCGCCGGCGCCTTCGCGGGGCGCGGCGCTTACCACCGTGACCGTCGCGCCGCTTGCGACGTAGGTTCCGGAATCGACGGTGCCGGTCGAGAGGCTGCGCGCGGCGGCGAGCACCTGACTGAAGGGATCGATCGGACTCGCCGCAATGACGTAGGGGACTTCTCCCGCCGACGGCAGCGTCTGATAGAACGCGACTTCGGCGCCGGCGGGCAGCGGTGCCGTGGCAGCAGTGGTGATGTTGGCGCTGTAGGAGCTCGCCGTCCGCGGGATCAGGGTGCCCACTGACACGAGATTCGCGGGCTGCACGGGCGTCGGCCCGGTGGTGGTGGTTCCGTTCGTCGTGCCGGTCGGCGCGCCGGCGCCCGCCGCGCGGCTCGCGAGCGGTATGGGGATGCTCTTGATGATGATGGTCGCGATACCGGGGCCGTGGATCACGAGGTCGTAGCTCGTCGGATTGGAGGCGTTGCTCGCGAGCGGGTAGAGCGTGAACGAGCCGTCGGAGCTCACCGGGGCGCTCGCCACCAGGAAGTGCCGGCTGCCATCGGCGGTGAGCGCCTCGGCGCTCACCTGGATGTCCGGCAGGCCGCTCGCCCCGTCGATGCCGGTCAGGTTGGTGAGCGTGAGCTGCCCCTGGATGCCGCCCGACAGCGAGAGGTCGTAAGCGTTCTCGTGCGGGTTGAGGAGGATCGCGCTCGCGCCCGCATAGGTGAACGGCGTCAGATCGCGTGCCGCATCGAACAGGACCGCGAACTGTGCGGTCGTGGTCGTGCCCGTCGTGGTCGTGCCCGTCGCGGTCGTGCCTGGCGCGGTGGTCGGGCTGGTGGTCGTGCCGGCGACGCCGAAGGAGGCCGTGGGGGTCGCCGTTGCGGGCGAGTTCACCGCGGCGAGCGCGGCGCCGATGTTGCCTAAGCGAACGCTGAGCGATGCCCGGATGCCGAGGCCCTTGTCGGGATTGAGCAGCTCGAGCGGCTGCTGGTGTGTGACGCCGCTGCCGTCGAGGTAGTCCGCCTCCATGTTGTAGGCGGCGCCGAGCGTCCGTGCGGAGGAGGCGAGCGGCGCCGAGGCATCGAGCGGAATGAGGCGCAGCTGGGCGTAGGAGCCGGGCGCGAGCTTCAGAGCCGTGACCAGGGTGGCGAAATTGCCGCCGGAGTCGGCCACCAGGTCCACAGTGACCGGCGTCGACAGGGGGAATTTCACCCAGCCCCCGTCGTCCGGACCGGCGCCGGCGCTGGCGTTGAACCACACGGCCTGCGCCGTGACATAGACGTGCGAGTAGCTCGCCGGTGTGTTGCCGGTCGCCGACACGTTGGTCCGTGAGGAGCAGCCGGCGAGCCCGGCTCCGACGCCGGCCAGTGCCAGAGTGAGTACCGCGGAAGCAGAGCGTGCCATCGGTCCCTGTGCCAGCTCCGGGAAGAACTGCGCCGATCATGGCCGAAGTCCGCGGGCGAGGCAACGCGCCCGGCCGATGTCAACGGTATAAAAATGTTTCCGTTGCCACGAGCCGCGCCGGCGGCGCAATGCCGCATCGCCGCCGCCCGCGGAAGGGACTAGGATGGCGCGCATGAGGGCCGCCTGGTTCTGCGCGCTCGCCCTGCTGCTCGGCGGCAGCGCGCAGGCGCACGCCCATCTCGAGCGCTCCGTACCGGCCGACGGCAGCGTGCTGCACGCACCGCCCGCGCGGCTGGTGCTCCTCTTCTCCGAGCCCGGGCGCCTCACGGCGCTGTGGATCGAGGATGCCGCCGGCACGCGCCGCAGCGTGGCGACGCTCCCCGATGTGTCGGCGCGGGAGCTCACGGTAACGCTCCCGGCGCTCGCGCCCGGCCGCTATGCCATCGGGTGGCGGGTACTGAGCGCCGACGGTCACGTGATGCCCGGACGGATCCGCTTCACGATCACGAAATGATCGACCTCGCGTGGGCCGTCGCGCGGGGCGCGGGCTTCGCGCTCGTGCTGCAGGCCGCTGGCGCAGTGCTGTTCGTCGCGGCGTTCGCGCAGCTCGCACCGCACGCGATCGCGGGCGTTCGCCGGCTCGCCGCTCGTGCGGCCGCCGCCGGGCTGCTCGTCATCGCCGCCCAATACCTGCTCGAGTGTGCCCGCCTCGGCGGTGAGCTCGCGGGGATGCTCGATCCCTCGCTCGAGCGGCTGCTGCTCGGTTCCTCGGTCGGGGTCGCGCTCGGTGTGCGCTTCGCCGGACTCGCCGCCATCGCCATCGGCGCGCCCTCCGAGCGGCGCTCGTTCAGCCGCCTGAGCCTCGGCGGCGTCCTGCTCGCGGCCGGATCGTTCCTGGTGACCGGGCACACCTCCATCAGTCCCGAGCGCGCGCTGCTCGCGCCGTTGCTCCTCGTGCACCTGCTGATCCTGGCGTTCTGGTTCGGCTCGCTGTTGCCGCTGCTGCGGGCGACGCGGCTCGAGAGCGGCCCGCAGGCGGCGCGGCTGCTGGCCGCCTTTTCCGGCAGCGCGCAGTGGCTGGTCCCGCTGATAGCGCTCGCCGGGGCTGCGATGGCGACGCTGCTGCTGCCGGGCCTGCTGGCCCTCGCCGAGCCCTACGGGCTGCTGCTGCTCGCCAAGCTCGCGCTGTTCGCGGCACTCATGGGGCTCGCCGCCTTCAACAGGTTCCGCCTGCTGCGCGGCGTCGAGCGCGGCGAGCCGGCCGCACTCGGCCGTCTGCGCACCACGATGGCCGCCGAGTTCGCCCTCATCCTCACGGCAATCGCCGTCACCACGGTCATGACGGGCTTCTTTTCGCCGTCATGATCGCGTGGCGCAGCGGCGCGAGCGGCGCGCCGTCGGTCAGGCGCACCGAGGAGCCTTCGGGCTCGACCCCGAGCTCACGCCACAGGCCCATCAGATCGGGCGTCACCGGGCGGTCTCTCAGGCGCGCGTAGAGATCCTCGAGCGTGGTCGTGCCGACCGCCGCATCACCCGTGCGCAGCACCCGCTCGATCGGCCACTCAGCCGCGAGACCGCCGCTGGCACGCAGGATGGCGCGCAGCGCGTCCTCGAGCCCCAGGCGGTTATGGGTGGCGCGGCGGATGTCGACATCCGCCAGGAGGCAGAACATCGCGCCGCCCCAGTAGGTGCGGCCCCAGCTATGGGTGCGATCGAGGCCCGCGTCGCCCGCCTGTGGCAGCCCGTAGGGCATTTCGCGGATCTCCTCGGCCCAGACGTCTTCCTCCGGGCGGTTGCCGGCCTGCACCCGTGCGACCCCCTCGACGTACGTAGCGAGCCCTTCGGAGAGCCAGGCGTGCTCGGCCCCGACATCGGGCAGCGCGAGGTGGATCATCTCGTGCACCAGCACCCAGTCGTGCAGCAGCTGCGCCTCGGTCACCTCGCGCCCGACGCGCACGCGAATGAGCGGTCGCGGCACGCCGAAGGTGCTCCCGCCCTGCACGCCGGCGCCGCCCTGGGGCCGCACGCGTATGGTGAGCCGGGCGGCCGGGAAGCGCCCGTAGTAGCCGGCAACGATCCGCGCCGAGCGTGTGATCCACGCGGTGAGCACCGCGCCGCCCGCCCGGAAAGCCCCGCTGTCGAGCTCGACTTCGAGCCGCGCGCCATCGACCGTGAGCACGGTGGCGGCCGGCACCGCCTGCGCCGCGGCGCTCGCCAGGGCAGCGGCGAGCAGCAGCGCGCGAGCGCGCCTCGGGAACGTTCCGCGTCTCGGCATGGCGGCGCCATAATACAAGTCCGCATGCCTGCAGACGCCGGACTCTCCGCGCTCGTGGCGCCGCTCGTGAGCGCAGGTTACGTGTTGGTGCCTGCGGCGGCGGTGCGCAGGGCGCTCGGACTCGAGCTCGCGGCGCTCGAGGTTCTGCGCCCGGCGTGGGAGCGGCTGCCGCGCGATGGCTACCTGCGCGACGGCGGTCAGTACCGCGCCCGGCGCCACAGCTGCTTCGTATACACCCCGGCGAGCGGTCTGCTCGAGAGCGTCGCACACCGCGCGCACTGGCAGCCGACTGCGTACAACGCGCTGCACGGCGGGCTCGAGCGCTGGTTCGAGCCGATCGAGGCGGTGGTGAGCTGCGCGCGCGTATGGCGAGAGCTCCTCGGCGCGCTCGGAACCGTATTCGCCGCGGCGCGTCCGGTCGAGCGCTGGTTCATCGAGGCGCACCAGTTTCGCATCGATACCGCGCAGGGCATCGGGCGGCCGACGCCCGAAGGCGCGCACCGCGACGGCGTCGATTTCGTAGCGGTGGTGCTGGTCGCGCGGGGCGAGCTGCAGGGCGGGGAGACGCGGGTGTTCGATGCGCGCGGCTCCACCGGCGTGCGCTTCACGATGCACGACGCCTGGTCGATGCTGCTCATGGACGATGCGCGGGTGATCCACGAGACGACCCCGATCCGCTCCCCCGATGGGCGCGGGGTGCGCGATACGCTGGTGCTCACCTACCGCGCCGGGGGCTTCCAGGCGCCGCCGGGCTGAAGGCAGCGGGTCCGGATCACCGGTCAATGACCGATAATAGGAAAGAATTGTAAGATATTGTTTTTACATAATTATTACCCGCCTCGGATTCGCCATTCGAGCGCGGGCAACGGGTGTCAGGGAGGAATCGATCGCGGCGCGCTCGGATCAGTCCGTGGCGGGGGGGATGAGCCGTGGCGGCGAGGCGCGCAGCGCGGGTCTGCGCTTGGGCAGTGTTGATACCCGCGGGTGCAGCACTTGAGCCCGGGCTCAGGTGAACCCCGTATGGGCGCGTACCGCAGCCGCCCGGGCATGGCGGGAAAGTTCAACCTATCTGCCGCACTGCGACGCGCGTACTATTTTTCTTTGGGGAGATTTCCGCGTACGCTCACGTGCGCACGAGGATGTTCTGAGTCGTCGTGGCAGAGCGAGAACTATAACCAGGGGTCGGAAGATGCTCATTCTCACGCGACGGGTCGGCGAGACCGTGATGATCGGTGACGACGTCACCATCACGGTTCTGGGAGTGAAGGGGAACCAGGTCCGCGTCGGCATAAATGCGCCGAAGCACGTCGCAGTTCACCGCGAGGAAATCTACGAGCGCATCAAGCGCGAGCGGCTGAGCGACGGCGCGGAACAACCCGAGGCGGAGCACGCGCCGGAGAAGTCCGCGCATTATGCGACCGGCTGACGGGCCGCCGTCCGCGGTATGCGCCGCGCACGTTCAGCGATAGCTCGGCAGCAGCTCCCGGGCGAGTGACTGCACCTCGTGCGAGCGCACGACGCGCACGGCGTCCTCGACGTCGAGCGCGAGCAGCCGGTCGCTGCGCGCGAACGGCACCTTGAGACGCAGCGCTCCGAGCGCTCCGGCCAGCGCCGCGGAGGTCTTGAGCGGGGCGCGGAAATCGACGCCCTGGGCGGCAGCCAGAAACTCGATGCCCGCCACCGTGAGCGTGTTGCGCGTCATGGGCAGCAGCCGCCGCGCCCCGTGGGTCGCCATGCTGACATGGTCCTCCTGATTGGCGGACGTCGGGATGTTGTCGACGCTCGCCGGGTGACTCAGCATGCGGTTCTCGGCCACCAGCGCCGCGGCGGTCACCTGCGCCAGCATGAACCCGGAGTTCACGCCGCTCTCGGCGGCGAGAAACGGCGGCAGTCCGCTCATGTGCGGATCGACCAGCAGCGCGATGCGGCGCTCGGCGATCGAGGCCACCTCGGTGCATGCCAGCGCGAGGATGTCGGCGGCGAAGGCCACTGGCTCGGCATGGAAGTTCCCGCCCGAGAGCACCTCGCCCGAGTCGGCGAAGATGAGCGGATTGTCGGTGACGGCGTTGGCTTCGGTGGCGAGGGTCGCGGCCTGCTGCGTCATCAGGTCGAGGCACGCGCCCATCACCTGCGGCTGGCAGCGCAGCGAGTACGGATCCTGCACCCGCGGACAGCTGCGATGCGACTCGCGGATCTCGCTGCCCGCGAGCAGCGCGCGGTAGACCTGCGCAACGCGCGCCTGCCCGCCGTGCTCGCGCAGACTGTGGATGCGCGGGTCGAAGGGCACATCGCTCCCGGCGAGCGCGTCGACCGAGAGCGCGCCGCTCACCACCGCGGCGCCGAATGCGGTCTCGAGCTCGAACAGCCCCGCGAGCGCGAGCGCGGTGGAGACCTGCGTGCCGTTGATGAGCGCCAGCCCCTCCTTCGGTCCGAGCGCGAGCGGCGCCAGCCCCTCCTGGGCGAGCGCTTCGGCCGCCGGCAGCACCTCCCCGTGGCGCCGCAGCTCGCCGAGCCCGAGGACACTCAGCGACAGGTGCGCAAGCGGCGCAAGGTCGCCGGAGGCACCGACCGAGCCCTGCGACGGCACGCACGGGTAGAGCCCGGCGTTCACCAGCCGCTCGAGGAAGCGCACCAGCTCCTCGCTCACGCCCGAGAAGCCCTGCAGCAGGCTCGCCAGCTTCAGCACCAGGGTGAGCCGCACCACCGCGTCCTCGAGCGGGGGACCCACGCCGCAGCTGTGCGACAGGATGATGTTCCGCTGCAGCAGCGTGCGCTGCGCGGTGGGGATGCGGGTCTGGGCGAGCAGCCCGAAGCCGGTGTTGATCCCGTAGGCGGCCTGCTCGGCGGCCGCGAGCCGCGCGGTGGCGGTATGGGCTGCGCGTACCGCGCCGAGCGCGGCGGGGTCGATCTCCACGGTGAGCGGATGCTCGTACACCCGCCGCAGCTCCGCGAGGCGCAGCGGGCGGCCGCCGATCTTCAGGGGGTCATGTGGGGCCATGGCAGCACCTCCGCCGCCCGGACCACGGTCCGGCGCGGGTTGAAGCCGATCCAGTAGCTCAGCTCGGCGGGCGAGCCGACGTTCCACACCACGAAGTCGGCGGCGCGGCCGGCGCTGAGTGCGCCGCGCCCGGCGCCGAGCCCGAGCGCCTGTGCGGCGTGGCGCGTGACGCCGAGCAGCGCCTCTTCGGCCGTGAGCCCGAAGAGGCGCGTCGCCATGCTCATCGCGAGCAGCAGCGAGGCGCCCGGCGCCGACCCCGGGTTGCAGTCGCTGGCGATCGCGAGCGCGGCGCGCGCCGAGCGCAGCGCGGCGAGCGGCGGCTGCCGGCCGGCGCCCAGGCAGTAGAAAGCCACCGGCAGCAGCACCGCTACCGTGCCGGAGCGCCCGAGCGCGGCCGCTTCCTCGGCGCCGGCGTACTCGAGGTGATCGCAGGAGAGCGCACCGTGAGCGGCGGCCATGAGCGTGCCGCCGAGGTTGGAAAGCTGCTCGGCATGCATCTTGACCGGCAGGCCGAGGGAGCGGGCCGCCGCGAACAGCCGCGCGGCCTGCGCGACGCTGAAGGCGATAGCGTCACAGAACACGTCCACCGCATCGATGAGCCCGCGGGCGTTGAGCTCCGGCAGCCAGTCGCGCGCGACCGTGTCGAGATAGGCATCGGGACGCCCGTGGTACTCGGGCGGCACAGTGTGGGCGGCGAGCAGCGTGGTGCGCACCGTGACCGGGAAGGCGCGCCCGAGCTCGCGGGCCACGCGCAGCATCTTCGCCTCGTCCTCCAGCGTGAGTCCGTATCCGGATTTGATCTCGATCGTGGTGACGCCTTCGGCGAGCAGCGCCGCGAGCCGGGGGGCGCTCTCGTCGAACAGCTGCGACTCGCTCGCCGCGCGCACCGCGCGCATGGTGGCGAGGATGCCGCCGCCGGCGCGCGCGATCTCCTCGTAGGAGCGCCCCTGCAACCGCGCAGCGTATTCGCCGGCGCGGTTGCCGGCGAACACCAGGTGCGTGTGGCAGTCGATCAGCCCGGGGGTGACCCAGGCGCCCGCGAGGTCGTGCACCTGCGCGAGCGCGCCGGCCACGCCGGCCGCGGCCGGCAGCGCCGACTCCTCGCCCACCCACTCGATGAGCCCGCCGCGGGTGAGCAGGGCGCCGCGCTCGATGAGGCGCTGCGACTCGTCGCAGGTGGCGAGCCGGGCATTGCGCCAGAGCTTGAGCGAGTCGGACATGGGCGAGCGTGCCTCGCTCAGGTGCCGCTGAGAAACGGCAGCTTGAGGCCGCGCTCGCGCGCGCATTCGATCGCGCTCTCGTAGCCCGCATCCGCGTGGCGCATGACGCCCGAGGCGGGGTCGTTCCACAGCACCCGCTCGATGCGGCGCGCGGCCGCTGCGGTGCCGTCGCAGACGATGACCACGCCGGCGTGCTGCGAGTAGCCCATGCCGACCCCGCCGCCGTGGTGGATCGACACCCAGGTGGCGCCGCTCGCGGTGTTGAGGAGCGCGTTCAGCAGCGGCCAGTCCGCCACCGCATCCGAGCCGTCGCGCATCGCCTCGGTCTCGCGGTTGGGGCTGGCGACCGAGCCGGAATCGAGATGATCGCGCCCGATGACGATCGGCGCCTTGAGCTCCCCGCGCGCCACCATGTCGTTGAAGGCGAGCCCGAGCCGGTGCCGGTCGCCGAGTCCCACCCAGCAGATGCGCGCCGGCAGTCCCTGGAACTGGATGCGATCGCGGGCCATGTCGAGCCAGTGGTGCAGGTGGCGGTCCCCGGGCAGGAGCTCGCGCACCTTCGCGTCGGTGCGGTAGATGTCCGCGGGATCCCCGGACAGCGCCGCCCAGCGGAACGGACCGAGTCCGCGGCAGAAGAGCTGACGCATGTAGGCCGGCACGAAACCCGGAAACTCGAAGGCGTCCCTGACACCCTCGTCGAAGGCCATCTGCCGGATGTTGTTGCCGTAGTCGAACACCGGTACGCCGAGCCTGTGGAAGCCGAGCATGGCCTCGACGTGGCGCGCCATCGAGGCGCGGGCTGCGCGCGCCACCTGCGCCGGGTCCTCCGCCCGCAGGCGATCCCACTGCGCGAGGGTCCACTGGCCGGGAAGGTAGCCGTTGACCGGATCGTGTGCCGAGGTCTGGTCGGTGACCGCATCGGGGCGCACCCCGCGGCGCAGCAGCTCCGGTAGCACCTCGCAGGCGTTGCCGAGCAGTCCGACCGACTGTGGCGTGCCCGCGCGGCGGGCGCGCTCGATGAGCTCGAGCGCCTCATCCAGGCTGCGCGCCTCGAGGTCGAGATAGCGCGTCTTGAGGCGCTTGGCGATGCGTTCCGGCCGGCACTCGACCGCCAGCATCGAGGCTCCGGCCATGGTGGCCGCGAGCGGCTGCGCGCCGCCCATGCCGCCCAGGCCCGCGGTGAGGATCCAGCGGCCGGCGAGATTGCCGGCGTAATGGCGGCGGCCGAGCTCCACGAAAGTCTCGTAGGTGCCCTGGACGATGCCCTGGCTGCCGATATAGATCCACGAGCCCGCGGTCATCTGGCCGAACATCATCAGGCCCTTGCGGTCGAGCTCGTGGAAGTGCTCCCAGTCGGCCCAGCGCGCCACCAGATTGGAGTTGGCGATCAGCACCCGCGGCGCATCGGCATGCGTGCGGAACACCCCGACCGGCTTGCCCGACTGGATGAGCAGCGTCTCCTCGTCCCCCAGGGCGCGCAGCGCCGCGACGATCTGCCGGAAGCACTGCCAGTTGCGGGCCGCCTTGCCGATGCCGCCGTAGACGACCAGCTCGGCGGGACGCTCGGCGACCTCCGGGTCGAGGTTGTTCATCAGCATGCGCAGCGGCGCCTCCGTGAGCCAGCTGCGGCACGAGAGGGCGGGGCCGCGCGGGGCGCGTACCACGGGCGGGTCGGAGGTATCGTTCATGGGGCTACCTCGGCTGGCAGTTCGCGGCGAGCTCGTAGCGCGAACCGGGATGATAAAGGTCGGCGACGCTGGCGATGCGCCCGCGCGAGAAGGTACGGCGCCTGATGAGCAGGCAGGCCTCGCCCGCTTCGAGCTTCAGCAGCCGCCGCACGCGCCGCTCGGGCACCAGCGCCCGCACCGTGTGCTCGGCGCGCTGCAGCGGCGCCACCTGGATCAGGAACTCGTGGGGGGTGGTGCGCGAGAAGTCGTTGCGCAGGTAGCCGGGGGCCACCTGGGGATTGACGTAGCGATCCTCGAGCTGCAGGGGCACGCCGTCCTCGAAGTGCACCAGCAGCGAGTGATCGAGCGGCGCCCCGGCGCGCACGCCGCAGCGCTCGGCGAGCTCGCCTCTGGCGGTCACCGACCCCAGGGTGACGACCCGCGTGCGGTGCTCGCGGCCGCGGGCGCGGATCTCGTCGGCGATGTTGCGCACCTCGAGGGGATGCGCGTGCACGCGCTGCTCGGCGACGAAGGTGCCGACTCCGGCGACCCGCACCAGCACCCCGTCGGCCGCGAGCTCGCGCAGCGCGCGGTTGGCGGTCATGCGCGACACCGTGAGCGTCCGGCGCAGCTCGTTCTCCGAGGGCACCCGCTCCCCGGCGCGCAGCGCGCCGCCGGCGATCCGCTCGAGAATGAAGTGCTTCACCTGCAGGTAGCGGGCGGGGGCCGGTTGCATGCGCGGCAGATGATTGCACCCCGGGCGGCGGTTGTCTATACAAGTCCGGTGCGGAGACACCTCCCCGGCGCCGCACGCCGCCGCCGCGCTCCCCGCGCCGGCTGTTCCACTGCCGCTGCGGTTCCGGTAGAATGCGCGCCCCCGCGGATCTGCTGCAGGCGGCGCGGGGACGGGTGGCTGGTGCCGCGTGAGCTTCGAGGCTCGGACCGCGGCACCCCCGAGGAGAGCACGACCGGAAAGCCCCCCGTGGGGCTTTTTTTTTGGTGGGCCTTCAGGCCCATTTTTGTTTGTGGCGGCGGGGCGCTGCTGCGGTCCGCCGGGCGGTGAGGAGCGATGACGGGCACCTTGCGGGAGCGGCTGACGGCGCTCATCGAGCCGCTGCTCACCCGGCTCGGCTACGAGCTGGTCGAGCTCGAATACGGCTCGGGCCGCGGACACGGGCAGTTGCGGGTCTTCATCGATTCCGCCGCCGGCGTGGGCGTCGCGGACTGCGAGCGGGCGAGCCGCGAGATATCGGCGCTGCTCGACGTCGAGGATCCGATCCCGGGAGCCTTCACGCTCGAGGTGTCCTCGCCCGGCTTCGACCGGGTGTTGCGCACCCCGGCGCATTTCGGACGCTTCGTCGGCTCGCGGGTGTTCGTGGAGCTGAAGGAGCCGCGTGACGGGCGGCGGCGCTACACCGGGCAGCTGCTCGCGGCGGACGACGGCGGGATCACCCTCGCGGTCGATCAGCAGCGGGTGGCGATGGCGTACGGCGAGATCGGCAAGGCGCGGCTGGCATCCTGAACGGCCCGCGCGGCGGCGCAGCGAGCGGTGGTCCTGAGAGGTAGACGAGTGTGAACAAGGAAATCCTGATGGTGGTCGATGCCGTCTCCAACGAGAAGGGCGTCGACAAGGAAGTGATCTTCGAGGCGCTCGAAGCCGCCCTCGCGTCCGCCACCCGCAAGAAGCACGGCGAGGAATGGGACGTGCGCGTCGCCATCGACCGCAAGAGCGGCGACTACGAGACCTTCCGCCGCTGGAAGGTGTTCGCCGACGACTCCAAGGAGCTCGAGGTCCCGGAGCACGAGCTGCGGCTCGAGGATGCGCTCGAGGTCGATCCGCAGGCCGAGGTCGCCGGCTTCGTCGAGCAGCCGATCGAGTCGGTCGCCTTCGGACGCATCGCCGCGCAGCAGGCCAAACAGGTGATCGTGCAGAAGGTGCGCGAGGCCGAGCGTGCCCAGGTGGTCGAGGCGTACCGCGACCGCGTCGGCACGCTGGTCGGCGGCGTGGTCAAGCGCGTCGACCGCAACGGTATCTACGTCGACCTCGGGAGCAATGCCGAGGGCTTCGTGCCGCGCACCGACATGATCCCCCGCGAGCAGGCCAAGCCCCAGGACCGCATCAAGGCCTTCCTCAAGGAGGTGCGCTCCGAGCCCCGCGGGCCGCAGCTGTTCCTGACGCGCACCGCCCCGGAGTTCCTCATCGAGCTGTTCAAGCTCGAGGTTCCCGAGGTCGGCCAGGGGCTGATCCAGATCCTCGGCGCGGCGCGCGATCCGGGAGTGCGCGCCAAGATCGCCGTCAAGAGCAACGATCCGCGCATCGATCCGGTCGGGGCGTGCGTCGGCATGCGCGGCTCGCGCGTGCAGGCGGTCTCCAACGAGATCGCCGGCGAGCGCGTCGACATCATTCCCTACGACGACAACGCGGCACAGTTCGTGATCAACGCCATGTCGCCCGCCGAGGTGATGTCGATCGTGGTCGACGAGGACTCGCACAGCATGGACATCGCGGTCGCCGAGGAGAAGCTCTCGCAGGCGATCGGGCGCGGTGGCCAGAACATCCGCCTGGCGAGCCAGCTCACCGGCTGGGACCTCAACGTGATGACCGAGTCGGATGCCGAGGCCAAGAGCGAGTCGGAGTCCAAGGAGCTGGTGCAGAATTTCATGAAGCAGCTCGACGTCGACGAGGACGTGGCGACGATCCTGGCGCAGGAGGGCTTCTCCACCATCGAGGAGATCGCCTACGTGCCGCAGGCCGAGCTCGCGGCGATCGCGGAATTCGACGAGGACATCGTCAAGGAGTTGCGCAACCGCGCCCGCGACGTGCTGCTCACCCAGGCGATCGCCAGCGAGGAGACCCTCGACCAGTCGATGCCGGCGGACGATCTGCTGCTGCTCGAGGGGATGAGCCCGGACCTGGCGCTGGCACTCGCGCGGCGCGGCGTGCGCACCCGCGAGGAGCTGGCCGAGCAGTCGGTGGACGAGCTCGCGGATATCGAGGGACTCGCGGCGGACAAGGCGGCGGCGCTCATCATGAAGGCGCGCGCACCGTGGTTCGAGGCGGGTCAGTGACGGGCGGCGAGCGAGGTTGGCGCGTATGGCGGAAGTGACCGTTTCCCAGTTCGCAGAAGTCCTCAAGGTACCGGTGGACCGGCTGCTCGCGCAGCTCGACCAGGCCGGCATCAAGGTCGACGGACCCGAGGCGCGCATCAGCGACGATGCCAAGCTCGAGCTGCTCACCCACCTGCGCCGCAGCCACGGCAGCGAGGCCGACAGCGACGGTGCGCCCCGCAAGATCACCCTCAAGCGCAAGACCCAGAGCGAGCTGAAGCTCGCGAGCGTGCAGGGACGCGCCCGCACCGTGAACGTCGAGGTGCGCCGCAAGCGCACCTACATCAAGCGCGACGTGCTGGAGGAGCAGGCGCGCGCGCAGCAGGACGAGCTCGATCACCGCCGCCACGAGGCCGAGGAGGCCGCGCGGCTCGAGAGCGAGCGGCTCGAGGCCGAGCGGCGCGAGCGCGAGCGGCTCGAGGCCGAGAACCGCCGCCGCGTCGAGGAGGAGGAGGCCCGGCGCCGCGCCCTGGACGACGCCCGCCGCGCCGCCGAGCAGCGCGCCCGCGAGGACGAGGCACGCCGCAGCCGCGAGCATGAGGAGCGCGAGCGCCCGCAGGCGCCGCCGCCGCCCCCGCCGGCCCCCGCGCGCGAGCGCCC